>DASVEH010000155.1:0-2530 GCA_036380655.1 Candidatus Limnocylindria bacterium
CCGCTCGCTGCCGCCATCGTCAGTTTTGTGGGTACGACCGACGAGCGCGAATTGCGGGGGCAGGTTCCTTGGTACGGGACGCTCTACAACCACTCGGCGGCAGCCGCAGCCGTTGGTGTCGCCGGCATCGTCTATGAAATCCTAAGCGCAACGGCCATTGGAACAAGCGTGGCGGCGCTATTCGGCATTGCGCTCCTCTGCAGTGCGATTTTCCTTGCCCTTACGTGGGTATTGGCGGTGGTCGCTGTGGCAGCCCGGACCGGCGTTCCGATGCGGACCATTTGGGCTCAAGACGTAGCTGGCGTCGCCGCGAACCTCATTGGGCTCGCGCCGCTGGCTTGGCTAATGGCCCAAATTTTCCAGCTGCCTAACGGCGTCGGCTGGTGGGCGACCCCGCTGTTTGTCGTTCCCCTGTTTACGACGCGGCTCGCATACGCGCGGTACGTGGAGACCCGCGAGCTCTTCGAACAGACGATCGAGGCCCTGTCGAAGGCGGTCGACGCCAGGGACAACTACACGCGAAACCACTCGAGCCGGGTGAGCCACATCTCGGAGGCCATGGCCAGGGTCATGCGGCTGCCCGAGTCCGACATCGAGAAGATCACCTGGGCGGGCCTGCTCCACGACATCGGCAAGATCGGCATCCGCGACAACATCCTTCTGAAGGAGGGGCCGCTCGACAAGCACGAGCGGATCCTGATGAACCAGCACCCGACCATCGGGGCGGAGATCGTGGCGCCGGCGACGCAGCTGAGCGCGGAGGCGCCGCTCATCAAGGCGCACCACGAGTGGTTCAACGGGTCCGGCTACCCCGATGGCATCGAGGCGCTCGGCATCCCGCTCGGCGCGCGCATCCTCACCATCGCCGACGCCTACGAGGCGATGACGAGCTCCCGCCCGTACCGTAAGACGCCGCTGACGCACGAGCAGGCGGTCGAGCAGCTCGAGAAATTCTCCGGGATCCAGTTCGACCCCGAGATCGTGCCGATCCTGGTGAACCTCGATCGCAGCATCCTCGACCGGCCACCCGACCGCCCCGACGAGCTGCCGACGATGCTCCACCAGGGCACTGCCCGCGAGGAGGAGGCTGAGCCAAACCAAGACGTGGCCGCGACCACGTCATCACCGGAGCCGACAGCGAGGCCTGCCCTGGCCTCGGACGATGTTTCTTAGCACGATCGTCCTTGCGCTGATCATCGGCGCATTGGCGGGGGGCGCCTTCCCCCGGCTGGCAGAGCTCAAGCTTCGGTGGACCTGGCTCCTGGTGGGCGCCCTGGCCCTCCGCCTGGTGGTCGGCATCAGCCGCGAGAGCGGCATCGGCGCCGAGATTCCCGCCGGTGGCGCGTACATGCTCGCCTACGTCCTGATCTTCGGCTGGCTGTGGGGCAACTGGCGCGTCCCGGGGCTGCAGATCGCATCCGTCGGCATCGGCGCCAACATGCTTGCGGTCCTGGTCAACGGCGGGCAGATGCCGATCTGGTCGGCCGCCTTCTTCACGGCCGGCTTCAGCGAGGCCGATATCGCCAACGACCCATTCCACTTCCTGCTCCGGACCGACACCGTCGCCGGCTTCGTCGGATCCGGGGGCCTCTTCGGAGACGTCATCCCGCTGCCGATCCCCTACATCCGTGACGTGATCAGCATCGGCGACGTGCTGCTCGCACTCGGGATCTTCTGGGCCATCGTGTACTCGATGACCCGGGCCGAGGCGCCCTCGCGGAGCGCCATCGCGATCGGCCAGACGCCGATGCGCCAGCCTGCCGCCGGCACGTTCCAGACCGGCCTGGCGTACGCCGATGCGTCCGCTATTCCCGCCCGGGCCGGCCGGGCCACCGCCGAGGGCGCGGCGGTCCCCCGCGCGCAGTCGCCGTACCTGCGGCTCGTGCGCAATCGGAACTTCTCGCTGCTCTGGGTGGGACAGCTGATCTCGCTGCTCGGCGACCGGATCCACGTCATCGCGCTCGGCGCGCTCGTCGCCGGGCGAGGCACCGACCTCGAGGTGGGCCTCGCGTTCGCCTCGACCGCGGTGCCCAGCGTCATCCTCGGGCCGCTGGCCGGCGTCCTGGTCGACCGCTGGGACCGCCGCGTCACCATGATCGCGTGCGACGTCGTTCGGGCCCTCCTGGTCCTGGCGGTACCGTTCGCTTTCGAGATCCACATCGGTCTCGTCTACCTGGCCGGCTTCCTGATCTCGACCGTGACCCTTCTCTTCCGCCCGGCCAAGACGGCCGTGGTGCCCGACGTCGTGGAGGAGAAGGACCTCGTGTCCGCGAACTCGGCGATGTCGGTGCCCGAGACCGCGGCCGACCTCATCGGCTTCCCCGTCGCCGGGCTCATCGTGACCGCCCTGAGCTCGGTCATCGGTGCCGCCTTCGTGCTCGACGCCGGCACCTACGTCGTCTCGGCGGTCCTCATCTGGGCGATGCTCCTGCCTCGCCAGGTGGAGGTGCCGAGCGAGCGGATCTCGGTGCGCGGCGTGTGGCGCGAGAT
Organism: Candidatus Limnocylindria bacterium; assembly: GCA_036380655.1. Lineage (GTDB taxonomy): Bacteria > Chloroflexota > Limnocylindria > QHBO01 > QHBO01 > JACDBZ01. The sequence goes on from DASVEH010000155.1 coordinate 2,491, forward strand.
GCGCGAGGGCTTCTCCTTCCTCTGGAACGAGGCTGCGCTC
>DASVEH010000156.1:0-4354 GCA_036380655.1 Candidatus Limnocylindria bacterium
TGAGGATCAGGCCTCGGGCGATCCCTCGACGTTGAGCCGCCAGTAGTACACGCCGTGGCCGGCATCGTCGGCGAAGGTGAGCTCGGCACGGATCAGCCAGGCGCCGTCGGTGATCGGCACGCAGACGATTTCGGATGGCTCGCTGCCGGTGCTCCAGGACTCGCTGTCGTCGAGGTCGCCGCGGCGGAAGGCGTCGTTGGGGATGGCGTCGATCTGCCATTCCGCGATCGAGACGCCGTCGCTCAGGCGCAGCGACAGCTCCGACGCCCCGGTGGCCTGGAGGACGGTGAAGCGCTCGAGGTGGATCGCGCGCGCGGCGGCCGTCGCGACCGGCTCCTCCCCGCCCAGCCACTCGACCTCGCCGACCACCGGCGGCAGGTCGTCACCGGCCACGTGCAGGACGGCGACCGGGAAGTCGGTGGGCGACGTCCGCGGCGGAAGGTCGCCGCAGGCGCCGCCGGGCACCTCGCTCGGCTGCGGCATCCGGTCCGTGCAGGCGGCGACCAGCACGGCGACCACGATGAGCGCGCCGAGCCAGCCACCACGCATGGGTCCGATCAGCCCTCGCTGATCTCGATCGTGTCGATGCGATCTCCCGGGTTCCGATCCCGCTGGGGATCTCGCTCGCGAAGGGAGTTGACGACCTCCATCCCTTCGGTGACGCGACCGAACACGCTGTGCCGGTTGTCGAGGTGCGGCGTCGGTCCGTGGGTGATGAAGAACTGGCTGCCGTTGGTGCCAGGCCCGGCGTTGGCCATCGACAGCACGCCGGCGGCGTCGTGGCGCAGCGAGGGATGGAACTCGTCGCCGAACTGGTAGCCGGGGCCGCCCGTGCCGGTGCCCGTCGGATCACCGCCCTGCGCCATGAAGCCGGGGATGACGCGATGGAACGTCGTGCCGTCGTAGAAGCCGGCTCGCGCCAGGTTGATGAAGTTCTCGACCGTGAGCGGGGCGCGGTCAGCGTACAGCTCGACGACGAAGTCGCCCTTCTCGGTCTTGAATCGCGCGCTGTACTTCTTCGCCAGGTCGAGCTCGCCGGAGGGCGGGCTGGGTCGGTCTGCCATCGTGTCTCCTGCGTGGGATTGCGGGACCGATGCTACCGGACTCGCCCTCCGCTGGTAGCCTCCGGCCCATGACACGAACGTTGTTCGCCGGCGCGCGGGTGGTCGACGGAACCGGCGCGCCGCCGGCCATCGCGGACATCACCGTGGAGGATGGCCGCATCGTCGAGATCGGCGCCGGCCTCGATGCCGACGAGCGCGTCGACCTTGCCGGCAAGGCGGTCCTGCCCGGCCTCTTCGACTGCCACACCCACGTCATGGTCAGCACCATCGACCTGACGCGCAACCTGCAGACACCGTTCAGCTACCGCTTCTACCAGGCGATGGAGAACCTGGCCGCCACGCTGCGCATCGGCATCACCACGGTCCGCGACGCGGGCGGCGCCGACCTCGGAGTCAAGCAGGCCGTCGAGGACGGCATCATTCGCGGCCCGCGCATGCAGATCAGCCTCGGGATGCTGAGCCAGACCGGCGGTCACGGCGACCCGTGGATGGCCTCTGGCGAGGTCGTGCACTTCCTGACGGCGCACCCCGGCGTTCCGGACACGCTCGTCGACGGCGTCGACGAGATGCGCCACGCCGTCCGGCAGCTGATCAGGATGGGCGCCGATGTCATCAAGGTGGCGGTCTCCGGCGGCGTCCTGTCGCCCCGCGACAAGCCGACACACGCGCACTTCCGGGCCGCCGAGCTGGAGGCCCTCGTCGAGGAGGCCACCGCCGCCGGCATCTGGGTCATGGCGCACGCGCAGGCGGCGCCCGGCATCAAGAACGCCATCCGCGCCGGCATCCGCTCGATCGACCACGGGATCTACCTCGACGACGAGGCCATCGAGCTCATGCTGACCCACGGAACCTGGCTGGTTCCCACGCTGGTGGCGCCGCGCGGCGTGATCGACGCGGCCGAGGCCGGCGCCGCCATTCCGGAGGCATCCGTTGCCAAGGCGCGCGAGGTCGTGGAAACCCACCGCGCGTCCTTCGCGAAGGCGGTCTCGGCCGGCGTGAAGGTCGCGATGGGCACCGACTCGGGGGTCACGCCGCACGGGGAGAACCTGCGCGAGCTGGAGCTCATGGTGGAGGGCGGCATGACGCCGATGCAGGCCATCGAGGCCACCACCCGCAGCGCGGCCGAGCTGATGGGGCTCGACGGCGATCTCGGCACGCTCGAGCCGGGCAAGCGCGCGGACCTGGTGGTGGTCGATGGCGATCCCCTCGAGGTTGGGATGCTGGCCGCGCGTGTCGAGGCGGTCTACCAGGACGGCCTTCGGGTCGTCTAGGGCAGCTGGCCCCGCGCATCGGCCCGTTCCAGGGCTTCCCGCGCGCTCACGCGGCCCGCGTTCCAGGCCTGCCAGGCGTTCAGCCCGTCGTCATGCCGCAGCTCCTCGAGGCGCCAGCCGAGAGACTCGGCCAACAGTCGCGCCTGCGCACCGTCCAGGAACGGGAGCACGCGGACCATCGCCGGCACGGCGTCGTCGCCGAGGGACAGGGCGTACAGCTCGTCGAGGCCGCTGCGGCCCGACGGCGGCACCAGGTCCGGGTCCAGGACACGCGCCACGTTCTGCTCGTTGATGAACCGCACCGGACCGATGACGTTGAGCGCAACGCCGATCGAAAGTGCCGCCACGATGAGGGCGTGCCCGATCCAGCGCACGCGGTCCGTCACGAGGGCCACCAACAACGCCACGCCGCCGACCGCCAGCAGGGCGATGGTGGCCAGCACGTAGAGACGCAGCTCCGTCCAGCCGTAGGCCTCCTGGTAGAGCCTCAGCCGAACGGCTGCCGATGCGAGCACCACGCCGGTGAGCACGACCAACGAGATGGCGATTGCGAGCAGGCGTCGTGTTCGTGCCGCAGTGAGGCGCTCGATCCCCACCACCAGGCCGCCGGCAAGGATCGCGACGGCGACGAGCTCGAAGAAGCCGCGGCGCGCGTACTCGGCGTAGGTCAGGCCGGTCGCCTTGAGGGTGTCCAGGCCGCCGAACAGGTAAGCCGCCTGGAGCACCACGAAGAAGGCGAACACGACGACCACCGCCGCCAGGACGACCACCGACTCGGTGGTCCCGAGGTGCCAGGCGTCCGCAGCGCGTTCGGTGTGGCCGGTCCGCTCGGCGCGATGCGCGGCCGAGGCGAGGGCCAGCCAGCCGCAGGCGATCCACCCCAGCGCCACGGCGAGCAGCCCGCGGGCCGGCAGGTCGCCCAGGTCAAGCTCGAGGCCGAACCAGTCGCCGACGATGCGCGCGAACACCGCGTCGGCTGACGAGAAGAGCGCAACGAAGACCAGGACGAGGGGAACCGCGATCGCAAGCCCGCGAACGAAGGGGAGCGCCCGCCGCCGGTGCCCGTCCAGCTTCGCGGCCGGCGGCAGCTCTCGACGCGCGTCGGCGAGGGCCGGGACGGCACCGGCCGTGGCCCAGCCAGCCACCCGGGCGCCGAGCCCGACCACGCTCCAGAACGGCCGTGCCGTCACGCGCAGCCCGCCGAGCGCCGCCAGCCATCCTCCTGCCAGGCCGAGCGACGTGACCACGTCGAGGCTCACGATGGTCGGATCGGCGCGCACGGCGGCGAACGAGGCGAAGACGACCGCTGCCGGCGCGAGCCATGCGTCAGGATCGCGCGGCGATGGCGTGCGGCGACGGACGAGCCAGCCACCGCTCAGCAGAGCGGCGATCGCGAGCGGGAAGTTGATGCCCAGTCCCGCCTCGACGAACAGCAGCTGACCGCCCACCCCCAGGAATGCGGCCGCGGAGACGACCCGGCCGGCGTGGCGGATGGCGGGCCGCCACGATTCGGGAGTCGTCGCGGCCGCCGCCGATGCCTCGGGGTAGGTGCCGGTCGTCATTCGCTCAGCGCTGGACGTCGATCACCAGCCGCGGTGACCCGCCCTCGCCGACCAGCTGCATGACCCGGACGCAGGCTTCGCCCGAGAGGCCGAGGTACCAGGTGCTCTGCGCCTCGAAGTCGCCTCCCTCGACGAGGTCCACCAGGGTCGGGAAGTCCGGATCGAAGTCGGTCGGGCCGTCGTAGCTGCTGGTTCCCTCGACGGTCTGCTTCGTGCCGCCGCGCATGGTGAGCCGCAGGAAGCTCTCGCCGTCGACGTCGATCGGCATGCCGGAGGCGTCGTGGGTGAATGGCGGACTGGCGCGGTCGAGCGTGAACTCGGGCAGCCCGTCGGCGAACTCGAAGACGACCCGGTCGTAGTCGGCATGGGTCCCGACCCGCACATCGGTGATGTTGGCCAGCGCGACGGTGGCGTCCTCGATGACGGGCAGGTCGCAGCTGAAGGAGCCGAGATCGGC
>DASVEH010000157.1:0-2811 GCA_036380655.1 Candidatus Limnocylindria bacterium
GCCGTCGCGTCGCGATGCGGGCAGTGAGGCAGTCACCACGCGCTCCGTGTCGGTCACGCGCAGCACGGGGGCGCCCGGCCCGACGTTGCCGCCGCGGATGCCCTCGAGGCCGGCGACGATGACCGCATCCGGCTCGAGGACCACCTCGCCGTGGTCGACCTGGCCGTCGGCGACCATGCCCGTCGCCTCCTGCCATGCGATGACCGCCTCGGTCGTGGCGTCGTCCCAGCTCTCGTCGACGCTGAGGCCGTCGCCGAAGCCGAGCTCGACGAGGTTGGCCTCGAGCTGCTCGACGTCAGCTCCGCTCGCGCCGGGGCCGAGCGTTCGCCAGGCGGGCATGTCGCCGAAGAGGAGCACCGTCGGCTCGCCGTCGACCTCGAACAGCGTGCCGCCACGCTCGATCACGTCGCCGACCTCTGGGAGCGCGGTGAGGGTGCCGGGCCGCCCACCCGTGATCGGACGCTCCTCCCCATGGCCCAGCATCCCGTCCAGGTCTTCCAGCACCCGCAGCGTGCGCGACTCGATGCTGGCGGTCTCGCGATCGTCACCAGCCTCGGGCTCCGCCTCGGCCGGCGTGACGAACCCGGTGACCCAGATCGCCAGGCCGACCATGATTACGACCGCCGCGAGGCCGATCACGACCCCCGTCCTTCGCCGCCTCATGGCCGGTTGACCTCGACGCGCGGCCCGTTCATGCCCTCGACGCCCTCGAGGTGCTCCTCGCACTCTTCCCGGGCCGCCTGGAACTCGTCGCTACGCGGATCGAAGCTAGGACCCTCGTCCTCGCCCGAGCCGGAGCCGATGCGGACGACGCCGCCGCTGCCGAAGTCCGGCATGTCGATGCCGTGCTCGCGCATGCACTCGGTGAAGGCCAGGAAGGCTTCCTCCTGCTCGGGGGTGAGCTCCGGCTGATCGGCGGGCTCGACCGCACCGAGGGCCTCGAGGAGATGCCCGCACTCCTCTTCCGCGGCGATGAACTCGTCGCTGGTCGGATCGAACTGCGGACCGCCGCCGTCGCCCGGCCCGGCCTCATCGGTGGTGACGCCGCCGCCCTCATCGGCTCCGCTACCGGCCTCGAAGCGCCGGATGACCGGATCGGGCATGTCGATGCCTTGCTCCCGCATGCACTCGGCGAAGGCGTACATGGCCTCCTCCGGGTCCTCCGGGCCTGCCGACGGCGACGGTGTCGGCGTGGCACCGTCGGCTCCGTCGATCGTCGCGACGCCGGAGATGGTGCCGCATGCAGTGAGCAGGACGAGAATGGCGATGATGCCCGCGGCCGGCGCGACGCCGCGCTGCCGCGATCGTTGCTCGTTCATGTCCAGGAGACCTCTGCGCGTGTGAGATGCCCAGCCTCACCGCGAGCTCTGAGAGGCGTCTGAGATTCCGCGGGGGCGGTCAGGCCATCGGCAGGTCGACGACGAACCGCGCCCCGCCATCGGGCCGGCCCTCGGCGCGGATGCTGCCGCCGTGGCCGTCGGTCACCCATCGCGCGATGGCGAGGCCGAGCCCGACGCCGCCGTCCGTTGCAGTCCGCGCGCGGTAAAAGCGGTCGAACACGCGCGACCGCTCGTCCTCGGGAATGCCCGGCCCTGCATCGTCGACCGTCAGGACGGCTCGACCATCCGCCTCCTGCAGGCCGATGCGCACCGTGGCGCCCGACGGGGAGTGCCGGATCGCGTTGTCGAGGAGGATGCCGACGAGCTGCTCCAACCGCCGTCGGTCGCCGATCACCGTCATCGGCGTCGGGCTCGTCTCCAGCGTCACCTTCGCCGCGCGGGCGAGCGGGGTCAGGCGTTCGGTGCTCGCCACCACGGCTTCGTCCAGGCGGACGGGGCTGCGTTCGAGCTCGATCGTCCCGGCCTCCATGCGGGCGAACACCAGGAGCTCGTCGACGAGCTCGGTGAGGCGATCGGCCTGGCGGTCGATCTCGTCGAGGGCACCGACAACGCGCCCACCGCCCGGTGAGCGACGGGCGTCCTCGACCGCAGCCTTCACCACCGACAGCGGCGTGCGCAGCTCGTGTCCCGCATCGGCGGCGAACTCGCGCTGGCGGCGCATCGACTCCCGGATCGGCACGAGCGCCCGCCCGGCGTAGAGCCAGCCGAGGAGGAGCGCCGCGGCCAGGACGGCCAGGCCGCCGACGAGGAGGACCGTCCGCAGCACGTCCAGCGCGCGCTCCTCGGCAGCGAGGTCCTGCAGGACCTGGACGACGAACGTCCCCAGCTCGGTCTCGACCGGCAGGCTCAGGATCCGGACCCGGCGGCCGGCGATCTCCGTTTCCCGAACGTCAGTTCCACCCGCCTGGGCGGCCGCCACGCCCTCCCGGTTCGGCAGGCCCAACGTGGTCACGACCGGCCCGGGGATCCCGGAGACCTGGCCGCCGGGCGCGACGATCAGGGCCAGGCTGCCGGACGAGGGGCCGAACAGGCTGACCCCGGCCGCTGCCTCGTCGATTGCGATCGTGAACGGGCCGGGCGCCGGCTGAACGTCGTCGCGCATGGAGATGACCGGTGCCATGAGCGTCGCCCGCCGCTCGAGCGCGTCCCGGGCCTCCTCGGCCAGGAACCGGGTGACGCTGCCGTAAATGGCCACGCCCAGAACGAGCAGCACGGCGAGCGTCAGCCCGCCGCTCCACGCCACGAGACTCCAGCGCGTGGCCCGCAGCAGGCGGCTCTCGGGCGAGGGCGAGCTCATGCGTCAGTCAACCGGTAGCCGATGCCGCGCACCGTTCGTATCTGCCTTCCCGCCGCGCCGAGCTTGGTGCGCAGGTAGTGGACGTAGGCGTCGACGCTGTTCATGGTCACCGCC
>DASVEH010000158.1:0-4443 GCA_036380655.1 Candidatus Limnocylindria bacterium
TACAGCTCGGAGGGATCGTCGATCTCCTCCTGCTCGGCCTGGCGCTGGGTGACCAGCGCGATCGGCCCGCCCTCCGCGACGGCGGCGTTGAGCGCGTTGACGCTCTTCTCGCGGCCGACCTGGAGCGGGACGATCATCTCCGGGAAGATGACGGTCTCCCGGAGCGCGACGAGGGGCAGGTCCTGCACGCCGCTGTTGGTGGTGGCTTCATCCTGGGGATCGACCGGGGTGGACGGTCGCTTGGCCATGTCGAGGTTCTCCTGACGTTCTGGTTCGGTGTCTGCGGGGCCGGGCCCCGCCGACGGGTGGATCGGCGGTCGGTCGGTCAACGGTCGGCCGTCGATCGATCGGGGGTGGAGGGGGTACGCGGGACTGTGTCCGGCTCGGCGGGAGGACGGATGCTCTCGGCGTCGCCCGTTCCCTCGGCGTAGAGCGCCTCGAGGATGCGGGCGCCGAGGCGCTCCTCCAGCTCGAACAGGATCCGGATCCCGGCGAGGTTCACGCCTCGCTCGCGGGTCAGGTGGCGGATCCACAGGATCCGCCGGATGTCGTTTTCGGAATAGAGGCGGATATTGGTCGGCGTCCGGGCCGGGCAGAGGAGCCCCTCGTCCTCGTAGATGCGCAATGTTCGCGGGTGCGCGCTCACGAGGGTGGCCGCCACGCTGATCACGTAGACGGGCCGGGTGGGGTCTCGGTCCGGCCGCGGTGCCGCCATGGCGTCAGGCGTCCCGACGCTGGTTCTGGCCGTCGGTGGCCGTCTCGGACGACGGATCGGACGGCGTGGTCGTGGACTGACCATCGATGGTCGGGCTGATGCGGATCTGGCGGGGCTTCACGGCCTCGGCCTTGGGGATCCGCAGGTGCAGGACACCATGCTCGAAGGTTGCGCTGGCCTTGTCCGGCTCGAGACCGGTGGGCAGGGCGACGGCCCGCGTGAGCGACCCTCGCCGGATCTCGCTGATCAGGGTCTGGCCGTCCTCATCCTTGCGCTCGCTGCGCGACTCGGCAGGGATGGTGAGGGTTCCGTCCTCGACCGTGATCTCGACATCCTCCGGGGGCACCCCGGGCAGGGCTGCCTCGACGATGAGGGCATCAGCCGAGCTCGTGATATCAAGTGGCAGGGTGGTGGCGCCCTCGCCGTTCAGGCCCCATGGGCGAGAACGAACGAAGCTGTCCTCGAAAAGCCGATCCATCGCCTGGCGGAGCGAGACGAGCTCGCCCAGGGGCGAGGGACGGCGCACGATCGTCATCTTCATGCACCTCCTGTGTGGTTGATTCCGCCTCCGGCGGCACTCGCCACCGGACACAGGAGAATGCTAGAACGTTGACAATGGTGTTGTCAAGAGTCTTGCGCTATCGACGTGTTGAGATTCGGTAATCGGGTGTCAGCTCGCGGCGACGGCCTCCGGATCGCCGATCAGCTGGCCGTGCAGCAGCGCCTCGCACTCCTGCTTGCCGATGGCGATGACCTTGTCGCCCTCGCGCAGGACGCTGTCCGGTCGAAGCGGCGTGGCGATCCCGCCACGCACGACCGCGAACAGCGAGCAGCCATCCGGCATGTCGAGCTGCTCCGGCGTCCGCCCGATCGCAGGCGAGCCCGCCTGGAGATGCGCCTCGATGATCTCGAGCTCGCCCTCACCCAGCGCCGCCAGGTGGAGCAGCTCGTGGACCGGGATGTCCTGCTCGATCGAGCCGAGGATCATCCGCGTCGGGCTGACCAGCTCGTCCACCCCGAGGTGCCGGAAGAGCGACTCGTTCTTGGGGTTGTTCACCCGGGCGATCGTGCGCGGCACGTCGAAATGGTGCTTGGCCATCTGGCAGATCACGAGGTTGTCCTCGTCATCGCCGGTCACGGCGGCCACGACGTCGGCGCGGTTGCAGCCGGCCTCCGCGAGGTACTTGCCCTCGCAGCCGTCGTGCGGGATCACGATCGAGCCGATCTCGTCGGTGATCTGTCGCGCGCGCGTCGGATCCTTCTCCATGAGGGCCACCTCATGGCCCGAGTCGATCAATTCCTTGGCCAGGTAATACCCGACCTTGCCGCCACCGACGACGAGTACGAACACGTCAGGCCTCCACGGCCGCGCGAGGCGCGGCGGTCTCTTCAGCGTTGCCCTGCGGCGTCCCGCCGTGACCGGCGTGCGGCCCGCTGGGATGATGGCCGGTCGCCGCCAGCATGCTCGGCAGGCCGGACGGCGCGAGGCCGAGATGGCTGTTCATGGCATCGACCATGAGGCCGGTCCGGCACAGGGTCGCGATCCCGAGCTCCGAGTAGGCCGCGGCGCGGACCGGATCGTTGATCTTCGCGATCACGCGCGGGATGTGGAGCTGCTCGACGGCGAGCTGCGCGGACATCACGTTCCGGTTGTCGCCTTCGGTCATGGCGACGAGCACGTCCGCGCCCTCGGCGCCGGCCCGCCGGAGCACATCCTCGTCGGTGCCGTCGCCGCGGATGGCATTCCCGCCGAAGGTGGAGGGCAGCCGCTCGAACGCGCGGGTCGAGATGTCGAGCACGATGACCTCGTGCCCGGCGGCGTCCCACAGCTCGGCGGTGGATGCGCCGACCCGGCCGCACCCGACGATGACGATCTTCACGATGGTTCCTCGCTCATGGGCTCGCGCACCACCCAGACGGCGCACGGTGCGTTCTGCAGGATGTACGGGACGGTCCGGCCGATGTCGAACTCGCCACCGAAACGTTGACGATAGGGGAGGCCGACCACCAAGAGGTCCGCGCTGCGCTCGGTCGCCTCGTCGACGAGGGCCGCACCGACGTCGCGGGCCTGCAGCAGCACGGGTTCCATCACGATCTTGCGCTCCTCGGCGATGGCCTCGGCGGAGTCGAGCACGCGTTGCACCTCCTCCGAGCGTCCGGCGATATCGGCGTCGAGCGGAAGCGTCCAGTCGATCTCGACCACATGGACGGCGATCACTTCCACGCCCTTGGTCGCAAGTCCGACGACGAGCCGCACGATGCGGGCGTCGCTGGGGCCGCCGTTGAGGGCGACGACGGCGCGCTGGAAGACGGGGTTGTCGGTGTCGGGCATTGCCGGTCACGATACCACCGCCACGCTCAGGAGTCGGAGGCGCGGATCGGGGCGTGTCGGCGCGTCGGGGGTCGGCGCGTCGGGCGCTCAGTGCTCCCGTCGATACGGGACGTCGGCGATGACGGTGTGCTCGCGGCCGAGGATCGCCGTCTTGAGGCGCTTGGCCGTCTGGTTGTAGAGCAGTCGGTCCCACCAGTGGCGGGGCACGTACTCCGGCAGGACGACGATCGTGATCGGCGCCTCCTTGTCCGGGGGCCACGCCTGGTCGAGCACGTCGAGATAGGCCAGGAGCGGTGAGATGACGGCGCGGAACGGCGATTCGACGATGACGAGGGGGACGCCGGGGACCTGGCGCTCCCAGCGCACGCGCATCTCGTCGCCGGCCTCGTGGTCGTCGGTGACGAAGACGGCCCGGATGTCGGGGCTCATCGTCCGCCCGAAATTCACCGCCTGGATGACCGCGCGGTTGATGCCGTTGACCGGGACGACCACGCGCTGCTCGCGGTGCGGGCCTTCCACGATCATGTCGTCGCGGACGTGGAGCTCTTCCTCCTGGTCGTCGTACTCGCGCCGGATGAACAGCATGATCGCGACGAGGACCGGGATGAGCAGCAGCACGAGGTAGGCGCCGTCGCGGAACTTGATCGTCGTGACGACGACCGCGACGATCGCCGTCGCGATGCAGCCGATCGCGTTGATGGCGAGTCGTCGGCGCCAGCCGCGCGACTGCGTCCGATACCAATGCCGGATCATCCCGGCCTGGGCGATCGTGAAGTCGATGAACACGCCGACCGCGTAGAGCGGGATCAGCGCGTGCGTCTCGCCCCCGAAGATCACGACGAGCGAGGCGGCGATGATCCCGAGCGCGATGATCCCGCTCGAGAAGGCGAGGCGGTCCCCGCGGAATGAGAACTGGCGCGGGAAGAACCCATCGATCGCGAGGACGGCGCCAAGCCGCGGGAAGGCGTTGAACGATGTGTTGGCGGCCAGGAACAGGAGCAGGGCGGTGAAGGACTGGAAGAGGTAGAACCCGATCGAGTCCCCACCGAAGACGATGCTTGCCACCTGCGCGATGACGGTCTTGTCGCCCGGATGGGCCGGTGGCACGGCCCCGAAGTTGGTGGCCAGGAACGTGATGCCCACGAACAGCACGCCGAGGACCACGGCCATGACCAGGAGCGTCGTGGCCGCGTTCTTGGACTCCGGTGGCTTGAAGGCCGGCACGCCGGTCGCGATCGCTTCGGTTCCGGTCAGCGCCACGGCGCCCGACGAGAATGCCCGGAGCAACACGAGGATGCCGACGGCCTGGGTCGTGTCCGAGACGGCCGCGAGGGACTCCGGGGGCAGCCGCGTCTCGCCCCCGAAGATCACGACGAGCGAGGCGGCGATGATCCCG
>DASVEH010000159.1:0-4260 GCA_036380655.1 Candidatus Limnocylindria bacterium
TGACGCCCCGTAACTCGCGGCGGACCCGCTCGCGTGGAGCGCCGATTTGTGCGGAACGCCTTCGGCGGCAGCATCGGCAGCTCGACAGCCCCGTCCCACAGCAGCCGGGCGCGGCGCATGTTGACCGCGTCCCAGCCCTCATCGGCACCGGGGGTCTCCATGATGAAGGTCGTTCGCGCCAGCCGCTGATCCCGCAGCAGAGCACCGAGCCCGGCCGGCCCGATCTGCCCGGCTCCCACGTGCTCGTGCCGATCGGTTCGCGAGCCGAGCAGCGAGCGCGAGTCGTTCAGGTGCACGAGGACCAGCCGATCCATCCCGATCAGCTCCTCGAACCGATCCACCACCGCGCCTGCCCCCTCGAGGGTCGAGATGTCGTAGCCGGCACCCCACAGGTGTGCGGTGTCGAGGCAGAACGCCATCCGATCCGCGCCTGCGCCGACCCCCGCCAGGATCGCTGCCAGCTCCTCGATCCGCGATCCGAGCAGGTCGCCCCCACCCGATGAGTTCTCCAGCACGAGCCTGACCGATGGAGGCGACGCCTCGAGCACGGCTCGCACCGACGCGACGATCCGCTGGAGGCCGACATCGGCACCGACGCCGCGGTGCGACCCGATGTGCGTGTTCACGAACGAGGCCCCGTACGACGGAGCGCGCTTCATCTCGTAGATGAGCCCGTCCCGCGACTGTGAGGCGAACGGCTCGGACGATCCGGCCAGGTTGATGAGGTACGAGGCATGGATGCCGACCGACTCGATCCCCTCGCGGCGGCAGTAGGCGACGAACTCGGCGGCCTCGAGCGGTGGCTCCGGGCGGCGTCGCCAGGCGGTCGGGTTGTCACTGAAGATCTGGAGCGCCCGCGCGCCGATCTGGCGGGACCGGCGGGCCGCCCGCAGCAGGCCGTTCTGGACCCCGAGGTGCAGGCCGACCGGTGGCGCATCGGCCGGCCAGGTCAGGCGCCGGCGCGGCTCGGGCCGTGCTAGGGTGCGGGCCATGGACGACGAGCCGCGCGAGCCAAGCACGGACCTGATGGGCATCGGGCTGCTGGTGTTCTTCGTCGCGCTGATCGCGATCGTCGGGGCGCTCCTGCTCCTGCCGGCCATCTTCTGACCGGCCGCCCGGCCCTCAGCGGGGTCTCCCGTTGTCGAGGACCGGCTCGATGAGCCCGTACGCCCCATCGGTGCGCCGATAGAGCACGGCGACCTCGTCGCTTTCCGCGTTCAGGAACACGAAGAAGGCGTGCCCCAGCTCCTCCATCTGCGCGATGGCGTCCTCCTCGAACATCGGGAGCATGTCGAAGCGCTTCGTCTTCACCACCCGCGGCCGCCCGTCGGTGGGCTCGTCGTAGGAATCCGGCTCGATCGTCCCCAGCGCCTCGCGATGCAGCACCGACTCGATCTCGTCGCTGTGTCGCTTCCGCACGCTCCCCGGCCTCTCCTTGGTGCGGACGACCTGCCGCTCCAGCTTGTCGACGACCATGTCGAGCGCGGCCATCGGGGTCGCGCCGGCAGCGGATGAGCGGAGGACGTCGCCGTTGTTGCGCAGCGTCACTTCGGCCACCTGGGCACTGTCCGCCGCGTGGGACGCCTTCGAGATGAGCTCGACATCGGCTTCCGCCATGTCGTGCGTGATCCGATCCAGTCGCTGGAGCTTGCGCTCGATCTGGGTCCGGAGCCGATCGCTCAGCTCCAGGTTGCGGGCCGTCAGGTTCGTCTTCACTCTTCCAGCCTCCCGCTGCGCCAAGTTTCGAGGTTGGTCTCAAGGCTAGCACCGCGCGTGCCGGTAACTGACTGGTAAGAGATCGGTAATCGCCGATCCGGCAGGATGAGCGTGTGGTGGCGCTGCTCGACCTGTTGATGCCGCCCGCCTGCGCCGGCTGCGGCCGTTCCGGGGCACTGCTGTGCCCGGGGTGCCTGGACGGGCTCGAGGCGCCTTCTCGGCCCGCAGATCGCTTCCTGGCGCCCGACGCCGGGGTGGTGGTCGGCGATGCGCTGGCGCTTGCGGTGGCCGCCTTCTCCTACGACGGACCGATGCGTCGAGCGCTCGCGGCGCTCAAGTACTCCGGCGCCGCCCGACTGGCGCCCATCCTCGCCCGCGCGGCGTCGCCCTGCCTCCTGCGGCTGCGACCGATCACCGGCCCGGCCACGCTGGTCCCGATTCCGCTGCACCTCGAGCGACGCCGTTCCCGCGGCTACAACCAGGCCGAGCTCCTGGCTCGCGAGCTCGCGAGGCAGGCAAGGCTGCCCGTCGCCGACATCCTGCATCGGGCGCGGCCGACGACGAAGCAGCATCGGCTCAACCGGACGGCCAGGCTGCACAACCTGCGTGACGCCTTCGTCGTGCGTCGTGGCCTTATCCTGCCGCGCACGGCGATCCTGGTCGACGACATCGTCACCACCACCGCGACGCTGGAGGCGTGCGCATCGGTCCTGCGCGATGCCGGCTGCGAGTCGGTGTACGGGTTCGCGGTCGCCCGGGAGGTCTAGGGAAGGTCGACCAGTCGGATCTCGTCGCCGACCCGGGTGTCGCTGAGCGCAGCAGCTCCGGCGCGCAGCTCCAGGCAGTCGCGGGCGCCCGGTGCCCACCACACGACCCGCCAGGGCTTCAGGTTGGCCGCGATCTTCGTCACGCGCCCCGCCTTGCTCACGAAGACGGCGTCGATGGCGTAGCGCATGAAGAACATGTGGATCGACGGCGAGCGCTCGATCCACAGCCCCTCGCCGGGCTTCACCTCGGGCGTCCGCAGCAGCCCGACGCTGCGGTCGACGCTGGAGCTCGCCACGCGGACCCGCTCCGCCACATTCGTGCCGCGTGTGAGGTTTTCGACGCGGACCAATCGGGGCGTGTCGGTCATCGGCGCATCATGGCAGGACGCGGACAAAGGGAAAGCGTCCCGGTCCGCCCCCCGGACCGAGACGCCTCCTCGCCGCCGCTGAAGCGGACGTGCCGTCCCCGCTAGGGATTACAGGCGGTGTGGCTCATCGAGTTGGTTCCGGAGCCAGAGCAGGCCTCGTCGAGGCGAAGGACCCCGTTGGCTTCGGTGCCCGGGTAGACCTGTCTGACCGAAGTGCCACCGCTGTAGGTGACCGTCCAGCTGATGATCTGGCCAACGTAGCCGTTACCGCTCGAGCCACCCGAGAAGGTCACGTTGTCGGTTGGAGCGTATTGCACGCCGGCCAGGAAGACCGAGCCGCCGCCGGAGAGCTTGAGCGTGCTGTTCTTGGGCGGGCTGCAGTTCGGATGTGGCTCGAACGGTGCGACCGGGCAGAGCGGGCTCGTGGACTTCCGAACCATCAGGGTCAGGCCGACCTCGGCCGGCGAGATGCCGTTCGAAATGACCGGGGTGCCGCCCGCGGTCAGGGCCGGGGAGGCCGCTGCGCCGCCCGTATTGTTGAAGAGGGTGCCGGCGTTGAGGATGGTCGAATGCGCGGCCTCGCCGCGGAACGCGCATCCGCCTCCGCCGCCGGGATTGCACTCATTGAACACGAGCGCAACACCTGGAGCGTTGGCAGTCCACCCGCCGATCAGATACGTCGAGTTGAGGTCGGCGCCATCGTTCAAAAAGTACACGCCCGGCGTGAGCAGGATGAACTCGTCGTTGGCACCGTTGAGCTCAACGTCGTAGATCCCGGGCCGATAGCACGTCACGTCGTCGCCAGCGGTCGGATCCAGGTCCTCGACGTGCACGCCGTCGACCACGTAGTTCGAAGGAACTCCCGGGTACGGGGGGTTGCCGGCGATGATGTCGAGGCATTGGGCGTCGTCGAAGTCGGCAGCTGCGAGCGTGGTGAATGGACCGGCAGCCCCAGTCTCCGCAGGGATCGTGTAGTTGGGGTCCTGGATGAGGTCCGGAATCGGGTGTCCTTCTGGGCCCGGCGGGGACGCCCATGCCTGCGGCTTGTCGTAGTGGTGAACGCGGAAGCCATCATCCAGCACGACGGAGCCGCTCGAGACCATATTGGTATTGGTCCCGATGTCGCCGTTCACGACGGTGAGGGATGTGCCCGCTCCGTTAATGGCGATGTTCGGGTCGTTCTGGCTCGGGAAGCCGCTCTTCGGAGGGCGCAGGGTGATGACGGCGTACTTGGCCTCGAAGGTCATCCCGGCCACAGAGGTCTGGCGGAGGTCCCATTCATCCTGGCCAAAGAGACCGGCGAAGAAGGTGCCGACGTCCTCGCGCTCGAGCGACACGAGGAGCGAGCGCTCCTCGTCACAGGTCACGCAGAGCGGCGACGGGGTCGTCATGCTCACGAGGTAGTCCGT
>DASVEH010000160.1:0-5192 GCA_036380655.1 Candidatus Limnocylindria bacterium
CTCGATCGCCTCGGGCGGCGGACCGACCCAGGTCAATCCGGCCGCGAGCACGGTACGGGCGAAGTCCGGATTCTCGGCCAGGAACCCGTACCCCGGGTGGATCGCGTCGGCGCCGGACGCGCGCGCGGCCTCCAGGATGTCACCGGCATCGAGGTAGGAGCCGATCCCGCGGCTCTCGTCGACTCCGTCCGGCGCACGCTCGTCGGCGGCGTGCACCCCGACGACCCGGATGCCGAGGCTCCGTGCCGTGCGTGCGATGCGGACCACGATCTCGCCGCGGTTCGCCACGAGCAGTACACGGATCTCCTTGGACGAGTGGGCTGGGCGACTTCTGACCCCGCCGAGCGACGAACGCGACACACGAACGCGGGAGCCGACCCGGGTCGCGGGCAGGCGGCCGTCTGCGATCCAGCGCTGGACGGTTCGAACCGTGACACCGAGCTCCTCGGCGACGGCTCGCGGGGTCAGGTCGTCTCGGCTCACTGTCGCGATTGTCGCAGACGACGCGCGGTCAGCTGTCGCGCCAGCGCGGGGCGCGCTTCTCGAGGAATGCGCTCAGCCCTTCCTGGCCCTCGGCCGAGGCGCGCTGCTGCGCGATGTGCCGCACCGTGTGACGTCGCCCCTCCTCGGGAGCCAGGGTTCGCAGCTCCCGGACGAGCGCCTTCGCGGCGCGTGACGCCGTCGGCCCGGCCGCCCGCAGGTCGTCGAGCAGGCCCGCCACGCGGTCGTCGAGGGCGGTGACGTCATCGAGCACCTCGTGGACGAGGCCGATCGCCCGCGCGCGGTCTGCGTCGAACCGCAGGCCAGCCGCGAAGAGCGCGCGGGCATGCGATTCGCCGATCTTGGGCAGGACGAAGGTGCTGATGACGGCCGGGATGATGCCGAGCCGGGTCTCCGTGAAGCCGAAGATCGCATCGCGGGTGGCGACGACGATGTCGGCGACGGCGCACAGCCCCATGCCGCCTCCCAGCGCGGCGCCCTGGACGCGGACGATGACGGGCGCCGGACAGCCGTCGATCGCGGCGAACATCGCCTGCATGGCCGCCGCGTCCCGCTCGTTCTCGGCAACGGACAGTCCGGCCGAGGCACGCATCCACTCGACGTCGGCGCCGGCGCAGAAGACCGACCCCTCGCCGGACAGCACGACCCCGCGCAGTCCATCCGCCGGCTCGCGCGACAGTCCCTCGAACGCCGTACGAAGCTCGTCGATCAGTTCCGCGTTGAACGCGTTGCGCACCTCGGGCCGATCGAGCGTGACCCACGCGAAGGAGCCGTCTCGGGTGACGCGCAGCCCGCTCATCGACCCCGGCCGCGGCGATGGAACGGCTGCGCCACGGCACGCACCTGGGCCAGCAGCGGCTCCTCGAGCCACACCACCTCGGTCTCGTCGGGGACGTCCACCGTGGCGGAGGCGCCCGGTTCGCCGACCAGGCCGAGCATGAGGCGCGGCCGCCCATCGGGCCCGTCGCTCTCGACGAGGTAGGCGGCGTCCACCGCGGAGGCCTCGAGCCCCTCTGCCAGCGAGTGCTCGAGCTCCCGCGTGTCCCGCCCCGGCAGGCGAACGCGGATCGACGAGCGGGAGGTGGGCTCGAAGAGCGGCTCGTCGGTGCCGGGCAGGCTGCCGGAGGCCAGCGCCGCGAGCTCCTCGGGGTCGAAGCGATAGGGAACCGGGCCGGCGGGATCCATGATCGCCGGCATCCCGGCCGCCGCGAGGTTGGCGATCGCGATGCGCGCCGGCAGCGGGAGGTTGCCGGTGCGCGCCGGCGCCCATGCCGCCAGGGCGCCGATCGAGCCGAAGACCACGCTCACGGGTGCCCCGTCCTCACCCTCGCGCGCGAGCATGACGCTGATCTCGACCTGCTCGTCGTCGTTGACGGCTGATGCCAGCGCCTCCTTCGCCTCCTCGCCGTGCTCGGGTGGGACCGGCAGCAGGAGCGTTCCGCTCATCAGCGTGCGGTAGAAGGCATCGAGCGGGCCTCGCTCGCCGCGCTCCTCGGCCTCGCGAGCGGCCAGCATGGCGTCGAACAGGTTGGCGGCGCTCGTCTCGAGCGAGCCCGACGGTGTCCCGCGGTCGTGCGAGCCGGGGGCCGGTCGATCGGTCTGTGTCATCGGTCCGGTGAGCCTACCGGATGCTGCTAGCATCGTCGCATGATCCGGGGCATCGACCACCTGGTCATCGCCTGCGCCGACCCAGACCAGGCCGCGAACGAGCTCGAGTCAGCACTCGGGCTGACCGCCACCGGTGGTGGGCGCCATGCCGGCCTCGGAACCTTCAACCGGATCGCCTGGCTGGCCGACGGCAGCTACCTGGAGCTGATCGGCGTCGACGACCGCGAGGCGGCGCTGCGCACGCCGGTCGGTACGGCCACCGTGGCCGCGCTCGACGTCCAGGGCGGCGGCCTGGCGACCTGGGCCCTGCGCTCTGACGAGATCGAGCTCACGGCCGGCGGGCTGCCGGAGGGCGCCTTCGGCCCGGTCACGCATGGCAGTCGGGCACGCCCCGACGGCGAGGTGGTGGAGTGGTGGGCGGCCTTCCCGCCGGCACCGCTCGAACCGAGCGCCGTTCCCTTCCTCATCCAGCACGCCTACGTCGGCGCGGAGTGGAGCCACGCCGCTCTCGTCGAGCGGGCGGCCTTCCAACATCCGATCGGTTCACCGGTGACGCTGGTCCGGCTCGACCTGGCCACCGACGATCCGCCCTCGACGGCGGCCCTCCTGCACGAGCAGCTGCGTATCGACTTCTGGGCAGTCGCCGACCTGGCGATCGCCGACCTCGGGACGCACGTGGTGCGCCTGGTGCCGCGTCGCGAGATGGCCGTGCCGGCCGTCGTCACGCTGGCCGCCGAGGTCGACGCGCCACGAACGGCCGAGCTCCTCGGGATGCGGTTCGACGTGGAACGCGCCGAGCTGCCCCTCGCCGTCCCCGACCGCTCGTAGCGAGCGTTCAGGGTCGGCGGTACGGGTCCTCGACCTCCTCCGCCGGAGCCGCCGGTGACGTGGGCTCAGCGGCTTCGACGCGCTCCACGGGTCGGACCGGCTCGGCCGGCTCCGGGTTGGCCTGCACGGGGGCTGGCGCGCCACGGTTCGTGCCGAGCAGCACCAGTGCAGCGCCGGCGATGGCGACCACGATGCCGGCGTACGGCTGATAGTCGTCGACCAGCTCCATGAGGCTGAACTGGATGCCGATCTGCGGGAGCAGCAGCGAACCGGCGCCGAGGATGATGAGGAAGATGCCCCAACCGACCATGAGATGATGCCTCCGATCGCCGGCAGGCTCGCCTGGGCGCGGGCCATGGAGCCGGCGCCGCGAGTCTAGTCAGTCAGGCTGGCGCCGCGCTCCGGAAATGTGGCCGCGGCATCACATGCGGTACAGGCTGAAACCCGGGTTCGGTATCGGCGCATTCAGGGCGGCGCTGATGCCCATCGCCAGGACGCGGCGGGTCTCGAGCGGGTCGATCACGCCGTCGTCCCACAATCGCGCGGTGGAGTAGTACGGCGATCCCTCGCGTTCGTACTTCTCCAGGATCGGCGCCTCGAAGGCGTCGCGGTCCGCATCGGTCTCGAAGCCGCCGCGGACGGTCGACAGCACCCGGGCCGCCTGGGCACCGCCCATGACGCTGATCCGCGCATTCGGCCACATCCAGAGCTGCCGCGGTCCATAGGCACGCCCGGACATTCCGTAGTTCCCCGCTCCGAAGCTGCCGCCGATGATGACGGTGAACTTCGGCACGTTCGTGGTGCTCACCGCGGTCACCAGCTTCGCTCCGTCGCGCGCGATCCCGCCCGCCTCGTACTCGCGGCCGACCATGAAGCCGGTGATGTTCTGCAGGAAGACGAGCGGGATCCTCCGCTGGCCGGCGAGCTCGACGAAGTGGGCGCCCTTGAGCGCGGACTCGCTGAACAGGATCCCGTTGTTGGCGATGATGCCGACCGGGTACCCGTGGATGCGCGCGAAGCCCGTGACCAGGGTGGTCCCGTAGCGCTCCTTGAACTCGTGAAAGTCGCTCCCATCGACGAGACGCGCGATCACCTCGCGCACGTCGTAGCCGTGACGAGCATCGGCCGGGATGAGGCCATAGAGATCGCCGGGGCCGATCGCCGGCTCAGCCGGCGCGGCCGTCTCCCAGGGAGGCTCGGGCTTGCGGCGGTTCAGGTTGCGGACGATCTGGCGACCGATGGCGAGCGCATGCTCGTCGTCGAGCGCGTAATGGTCGGCCACGCCGGATCGGACGGTATGGACCTCCGCGCCCCCCAGCTCCTCGGCAGTCACCTCCTCGCCGGTTGCCGCCTTCACCAGGGGAGGACCCCCGAGGAAGATGGTGCCGGTACCCTCCACGATCACGGTCTCGTCACTCATGGCGGGCACGTACGCGCCGCCGGCCGTGCAGGAGCCCATGACGAGCGCAACCTGGGGCACGCCGAGCGCGCTCAGCTGCGCCTGGTTGTAGAAGATGCGGCCGAAGTGCTCGCGGTCCGGGAACACCTCGTCCTGGAGCGGCAGGAACGCGCCGCCGGAGTCGACCAGGTAGAGGCAGGGCAGGCGGTTCTCGAGGGCGACCTCCTGCGCGCGCAGGTGCTTCTTGACGGTGATGGGGTAGTAGGTCCCGCCCTTGACGGTCGCATCGTTGGCGACGATCACGCACTCGACGCCCTCGACACGGCCGATGCCGGTCACCATGCCGGCGCCGGGCGCATCATCGTCGTACAGGCCGGTGGCCGCCAGCGCGCTCAGCTCCAGGAAGGCGGAGCCGGGATCGATGAGCCGATCGATGCGCTCGCGCACTGGCAGCTTTCCCCGCTCGCGGTGGCGCGCGATCGACCGGTCGTCCCCCCCGGCACCCCGATCGGCCAGCGCCGCCTGGCGCGCCCGCAGCTCCTCGACGAGCCGGGTCATAGCTTCGGCGTTCGCACGCGTCTCCGGCGCTGCCGGATCGATGGAGCTCCGCAAGACGGCCATGCGCCCGATTATGGCCGCGTTGTCAGACCCGTCGCCGGCGGGACTGCGTTGGCCGAAGTAGCGGGCCTTCGCAGCTCGCCCGCCTGGCGGGACTCGTACTCAGGCGAGCGTGACGAGCGGGACGATCCGCGCGATGTGCGCGGTGTTGACGATCACGACGCTCACGACGTGCTCGAAGGGCGGCTCGGCGTCGTGGAGGATGTAGGCGTCGGTGAGTGGCAGGAAGGCCTGGCTT
>DASVEH010000161.1:0-16179 GCA_036380655.1 Candidatus Limnocylindria bacterium
CGGCGAGCCGGTCCGAGATGGGAAGGGTGATGCCGGCACCGTCGCCGGTTCGGTCATCGGCGGCCCGGCCGCCCCGGTGCGCCAGCGCGGCCAACGCCTCGAGCGCCATCGGCACCGTCTGCTGCGCGTGGCGCCCATCGAGATCGGCGACGAACCCCACGCCGCAGGCGTCGTGCTCGTGCCGGGGGTCGTAGAGCGGCGCGTCGATCGGCTGAAGTGGCTGGACGGACATCGGTCGAGCTCGCCTCTGCGCGGGTGTCCTCCACGCTATGGGCGGCCGGCGTGGATGTCAGGGGCGGCGCAGTTCCGGGTGCGTATCGAGCTGGTGTCGAATCGGCCACACGGTTTCGCAACCCTTCGCGCGGCAGTCAAGAGACACTGCCACGGTGTCACCCGAATCGTCTGGTTGCGGCGCGCACGCCGCCTCCTCGAACCCGGGTTGACACCGCTGGTACGGTCACAACCAATGTTCCCCGACCATCACGTCCCGCACTACACGACCATGTGTATGCCCTGGCGGCCCCGCCGCCTGGAGGACTGCGCCTGAGCGCCACCGACTAGCATCGGCTCAGGACTGATCGGGGCCGCACCATTCTCGCCGGAGAATTTGGTGCGGTCTTTTTCTATCCCTTCAAGTGACGCGGATCAGCCGCAGACCCCCACCTCACCGGGGCCGCGTCGCATCGACCACACCGTGGCCTCCGCTCACTCCACCGTGGTCGACCAACGAAGGACCGATACGAACCATGAGCGACACCAACGGCAACGGCAGCGCCCCCGAGCGCGCCCTCCTGACCGAGACGCTGGCCCTCCACGCCGGTCAGCAGCCGGATCCGACGACCGGCTCGCGCGCCGTCCCGATCTACGCCACCAGCTCCTACAACTTCACCGATGCCGGGCACGCGGCACGCCTCTTCGCGCTCCAGGAGTTCGGGAACATCTACACCCGGATCATGAACCCGACCACCGACGTCTTCGAGCAGCGGATCGCGGCGCTCGAGGGCGGCGCGGCGGCGCTCGGGCTCGCCAGCGGTCAGGCGGCCGAGACCCTGACCATCCTCAACCTGGCGCGCGCCGGCGACAACATCGTCAGCTCGACGAGCCTGTACGGCGGCACCTACAACCTGTTCGCCTACACCCTGCCGCGCTTCGGGATCGAGGTCCGCTGGGTGGAGGGCAACGCGCCGGACGACTTCGCGGCGCAGACCGACGAGCGCACGAAGGGCTACTTCATCGAGACGATCGGGAACCCTCGCCTCGACGTGCCCGACATCTCCGCCATCGCGGAGACCGCGCACCGGCTCGGGCTGCCGCTCATCATCGACAACACCTTCGCGCCGATCATCGCCAGGCCGATCGAGCACGGCGCCGACATCGTCATCCACTCGGCCACGAAGTGGATCGGCGGGCACGGCACCTCCATCGGCGGCGTGGTGGTCGACGCCGGCAGGTTCGACTGGGCTGCCAGCCCGCGCTTCGCCGACTTCGTCGAGCCCGATCCGTCGTACCACGGGGTCAGCTACACCGGCGCCTTCGGGCCGCTGGCCTTCATCATCAAGCTGCGGGTCCAGCTGCTGCGCGACATCGGTCCCGCGCTGTCGCCGTTCAACTCATGGCTCTTCATCCAGGGGCTCGAGACGCTCCCGCTGCGCATCGAGCGTCACAGCGCGAACGCGCTGGCGGTCGCCCGGTGGCTGGAGGCCGACGACCGCGTCGAGTGGGTCAGCTACCCGGGGCTCCCGTCGCATCCCACCTACGAGCTTGCGCAGCGCTACCTGGCCGGCGGCTCGGGCGGGATCATCACCTTCGGGGTCAAGGGCGGCGCCGACGCGGGCCGCGCGCTGATCGACAACGTGAAGCTCTTCAGCCTGCTCGCCAACGTGGGCGACGCGAAGTCGCTCATCATCCACCCGGCCTCGACGACCCATCAGCAGCTGTCCGACGAGGACCAGCGCAAGTCGGGCGTCACGCCGGACCTCGTGCGGCTCTCGGTCGGCCTCGAGGCGCTCGACGACATCGTCGCCGACCTCGACCAGGCCCTGGCCGCCGCCGTCCGGGAGGGGGTCGCCGCGTGACCCTCCTCCCGCTGAGTCCGCGGGAGCCGCCGTTGCGCCTCGGTCCATTCCGGACCGAGGCCGGCGCGACGATCGCGGACCTGCGCGTCGCGTACCGCCGGGACGGACCTCCCACGTCCTCGGCGGTGCTCGTTGTGCACGCCCTCACCGGATCGGCCGATGCGGCCGGCGACTGGTGGTCGCCGCTCATCGGCGCCGGGCGGGCACTCGACACCGACGCGCGCCAGGTCATCTGCCTCAACCTGCTCGGCTCCTGCTACGGCACGACCGGGCCGCGCGAGGTCGCCGGCTTCCCGCCGATCACGCCGCGCGACATGGCCCGCGCGCAGTGGGCGGCGCTGGATGCGCTGGGCGTCACCCGCCTCGACCTGGTGGTCGGTGGCTCGCTCGGCGGCATGGTGTCGCTCGAGGTCGCGCTCGAACGGCCGGCGGCAGTGGAAGCCGTCATGCCGATCGCCGCGCCGGCCGTCATCGGCAACCTTGCGGCCGGCTGGAATCACATCCAGCTGCGGATGCTCGAGCTCGATGGCGATCGCGGCCTCGAGCTTGCTCGCCAGCTGGCGATGACGACGTACCGCTCCGAGGTCGACTTCGACACCCGCGACGGCATCGGCTCGTATCTCGAGCACCAGGGCGTCAAGCTCCGCCGGCGCTTCGACGCCGGCGCATACGCGGCGCTCGCCGGCGCCATGAACGCCCACGACATCGGTCGCGAGCGCGGTGGGCTGGTGCGCGCCTTCCGCCGGCTCGCCGATGCGGACGTGGCGGTCATCGGGGTCGGGATCGAGGGCGACATCCTGTACGGGCCACGCCAGGTCCGCGCCCTGGTGGACGCCGCGCGTTCCGCCGGAGCGGATGCGGCCTACCGGGAGATCCACTCGGACAAGGGCCATGACGCGTTCCTGGTCGAGTGGGACCAGGTCTCCGCGCTCCTGCGCGAGGCGCTCAGCAGAGAGGAGGAGCAGGTGGCGGCGACCGCCTGACCGACCCCGATCAGGAACTGATTTCGAGGGTCTCCATCATCGCGTCGAGAATCCGGCGGCGTTCGGCGAACTCGGTCTCGTCCAGCGAGTCCGTGCTGGCGTGCAGGAAGCGACCGTCGGCCAGGCTGACGACGTACTCGTACACGTGGGTGCCCGGAGGTGTCGGTCCTTCGGACGTCGTCTCCACCTCCCGGACTGTCGCATCCCGTCCCGCCACGGTCGTGTCCGTGCTGCTGATGACAGTGCCGGCGGCAGGCGGCGCTTCGGGACTCAACTGGATGCTGATCGCCACGCCATCCGGGAGACCGGCATTCGGAGCGATCTCGAACTCGGTCGGGCCGAAGAAGCGGCACGCCGCCACATCGTCGAGACCTTCGCCGGCCTCCACGTGAGGGTTCGCGTACCAGTCGGACGGCACGTCGAGCGCATAGCCGTCGGTGGCGTTCTCGCAGCGGTAGAAGTCGCGGGCGGCGCTCGAGCTCGCTGAGGGCGTCGGCGGCGCTTCCGAGGGCGTCGGCGTCAGCGATGGGCCGGGCGTGACCGTCGGAACCGCGCCCGTCGGGATGTTCGGCCCGGGCGTGATCCGCCCGAACTGGAGACCGATGACGACCGCCAGGGCAACGGCCGCCACGGCGCCAAGCGCCGACGCGATCGTGAACATTCCGGTCCACGACGCCCGCTGGGGCGTGGTCGCCGTCAGACGCAGCGCGCGATCGGCGAAGCCGGGCGAGGGATGTGGGGCAGCCCCCGCCATCCACGCGGCCAGCCGACGTTCGAGCTCCGTCTCGAGTCGCTCGTCGTTCATGTCAGTCCATCCTCCGCTCTGGGGGCGCCGCGCGCGTCCGCGGCAAGTGCAGCGGCCAGGGCGCGAATCGCGCGGTGGACCTTGCTGCGATAGGTGGCCTCCTTCATGCCGAGCGCGGCGGCAGCCTCGGAGCTCGACAGGTCGAGGTAGTACCGGCACGCGAGCACCGTTCGCTCCTGCTCCGTCAGCCCGCCGAAGCCCCGAGCCAGCTCGTCGCGCTCCAAGAGGTCGCTGAACGCGTCACCTGACGCGGCCGGGTCGTGCCCGGGCGCCAGGGCGGTCTCCCCGCGCCGGCGCGCCAGGCGGCGGCCCTCGTCGTGGCAGGCATTCACCAGCAGCTTCCGCAGCCAGGCGCCGAACTTCTCGACGTCGCGCAGGCGCGGCAGGTCGCGCCACGCGCGCAGCAGCGCCTCCTGGACGGCGTCCTCGGCACGGGACGCGTCTCGCAGGATCAGTCCCGCCAACCCGTGCAGCCGTCCGATCTCCGGCGACACCAGCGCGGCGAACGCGTCGTGATCTCCTCGCTGCGCTCGTTGGACAAGCTCGGTTTGCATACACCCTCGATCGGTCGTCGGCCCACGTTGCTGCATATGGCGGTCCGACGCGGCCATCGGTTGCAATACGATGCGCCGATGGATCCGGGGCAGGTCGTGGTCGGCATCGACAACGGCGCCACGAAGGACAACGCGACCGTGCTCGACGGGTCGGGCCGCTTCCTGGTCGACCGCATGTACGAGATCCCGAGTCGGGTGGCCTTAGGACCCGCGGCCGCCATCGAGGCCATGGCCGAGGTCATGGACCTCGTCCTGCGCGACACCGGCGTCGATCGCGCGCAGGTCGCGGCGGTCGGCCTCGATACCCCCGGCCCGGCCAGCGCCGACGGCGTCATCAGCGTCCGGGGTGCCACGAACTTCGCGCAGCGGGAGTGGTGGGGCTTCGACGTGCGGAGCGCGCTCGAGGCGCGCATCGGCCTTCCGGTGGTCTACAACAACGACGGCAATGCCGCCGCTCTGTATGCCCACCACGTCCATTTCGGAGCCGATGCGAACCTGCACTCGTCGGTCGCGGCCATCGTGGGCACCGGACTCGGCGGTGGGCTCATCGAGGCCGGCCAGGTCATCCGCGGTGCCTCCGGCCAGGCCGGCGAGCTCGGGCACGTCCAGATCTTCACCGAGGGCATCTTGGCCGACGACCAGCCGATGCCGACGTGCGCCTGCGGCAACCGCGGTGACGTCGAGAGCTTCGCCTCCCTGACCGGCATCATCCGCAACCTGCTGCCGTACTGGCTGACGAAGTATCCGGGCCATCCGCTGGCCGCCATGCCGATCCTCGATGCCGCCAAGGCGGTGCGCGGCTACGGCGTCGACGGGGACGAGCTGGCGCTCCACGTCTTCGAGCAGCAGGCGGCCGCCCTCGGGCGGCTGTTCACCCTCGCGGCCGGCTTCACCGATCCGGCGGTGTACTTCGTCGGTGGAGGCGTCGTGGAGGCGGCACCCGCCTTCCGCGACTGGTTCCTGGAGCGGGTGCGTGCGTACACGGTGCTGCGGGAGGAGCAGGCAGCGGCTTCCGCGTTGGCGCTCGTCCCCCACCTCGACATGGCCGGCGCTCGGGGCTCGGCGTTGGCGGCGCTCGCGCTGGTGAGCGGCTGAGGCCGCCGCCGGACGGTGCTACCCTCCCGGCCATGACGACAATTGCCCAGGATCGGCGTCGCGTCCTCGCCGATCTGCTGCCGGCCGGCCTCCTGCGCGACGTGGCGCTGATCGTCGGCACAGCGGCGCTCACCGGGCTTGCGGCGCAGATCTCGATTCCGCTTCCCTTCACCCCG
The DNA here is from genome assembly GCA_036380655.1 of Candidatus Limnocylindria bacterium. GTDB lineage: Bacteria > Chloroflexota > Limnocylindria > QHBO01 > QHBO01 > JACDBZ01. The sequence continues at coordinate 5,689 of DASVEH010000161.1, forward strand.
GTGCCGATCAGCATGCAGACCTTCACCGTTCTGCTGGCCGGCGCGGCGCTCGGCCCGGTCCGTGGTGCTCTCGGCATGCTGCTCTACCTCGTGGCAGGCGTGGCCGGCGTCCCGTGGTTCAGCGAGCGGGGGTCCGGCGTCGAGTTCGCCTCCTTCGGCTACATCGTCGGCTTCGTCATCGCCGCCGCCCTGGTCGGCTGGCTCGCGCGGCGCGGCGCCGACCGCAGCGTGCTCGGCACGGTGGGCCTGATGGCGGCGGGCAACCTCGTGATCTACGCGGTCGGCGTGCCGTGGCTGATGGCATCTTTGAGCGCAGGCCTCGGCGAGGGGCTTGCGCTCGGCGTGGTCCCGTTCCTCGTCGGCGATGGCCTCAAGATCGCCCTGGCGGCCGGACTGCTTCCGGCAGCGTGGCGCCTGGCGGGTGATCGCCGCTAGCTCAACCCCAGGCTCGGGGCCGGCTCGACCGGACGCAGCAGCTCCGGCCCGTTGGCGGCCACGTGGTTCACGGCGGTGCTCACGGGCCAGCGCCTGAGCGTCTCGGCGGGCGCCGGGACGAGAAGCGCGCCGATGTGCCCGAGGTCTGCCTCGGGATCGAGCCAGATGTCCAGGTCGGCGCGGTCGAGGATCACCGGCATCCGATCATGGATCGGGGCCACCAGCTCGTTCGGTGACGTCGTCAGGATGGCCGCCGTCGGCCGCTCCCCGTGCACCCGGCTCCAGATGCCCGCCAGGGCCAGCATCTCGTGGTCCGCTGCCGGACCGATCGCGTACGGCTGCCGCGGGCGGGCCGTGCGGTCCCATTCGTAGAAAACCTCGGCCGGGACGACACAGCGTCGCTTGCGGAGCGCGCGGCCGAAGGCAGGCGAGTCCCAGGCCGTCTCGGAACGCGCGTTGATCCAAGAGGACGCCGGGCGGGGCGCACGCGCGCCCTCATCGGCCCAGAACGGCCGGAAGCCCCAGCGCGCGGCGATGAGCCGCCGCTCCTTGTCTCCCCTGACGACCATCCGGATCGCCTCCGTTGGCGGCATGTTCCAGAGCCCGTCGGGCAGGTCGTCGTCGGGATAGGCGCCGAAGTAGTCGCTGATCCGATGCGACGGCTCGCCCTGGCTGAATCGGCCGCACATCCTACGGCTGTCCGTCGTCTGCTGCGGGGACGCTGTAGTGCGTCACCGTCGGCTCGAGCTCGAGCAGGTAGTCGACATCGAAGTCGTAGTACTTCGCGGTCTCGACCTCGTCGCCGGCGAAGGCTCGGATCGCGTCGAGCGACTCCCAGAAGGTGAGCATGACGACGTGGGTGATCTCACCCTCGTCGCGGCGCAGCGCGTATGCGCCCAGGTTGCCGGCCGTGGCGCGGTAGTCGGGGATGGCCACACGCTCCATGAGCGCGAAGTAGGGATCAGCCTTGTCGGCCGGGACGCGACCGTGCCACAGCCGGGCGATTCGGGTGCTCATCGAGCCTCTCAGTAGCGGCGGCCGCGCTGGCGAGCGAGGTCGAACTGGGCGGTATCGGCGATGGCCATCACTGCCATGGTCCCCGCCTGGACCGGGTCGGACACGACCAGGTCCACCGCATCGGTGACCGAGCCGACCATGTTGAGCGCGAGGACCGGCACGCCGTGCTCGCGGAGCTCGCGCACCGCGGCGGTGATCTCGCCGCCCATGATCGAGCCGGCGAGGACGAGACAGCGGGCTCGCGGCAGGTCGGCCACGGCACGCACGGCCGCGGCGATGTGCTCCTCGCCGACGAGGGCGATGGTGTCGACGCTGATCCGCTCGCCGCGCAAATTGTGCCGATCCGCCTCGGAGACGGCGCCGAGCGCCACCTGCGCCACCTGCGCTCCGCCGCCGATGACGATCACCCGCTTGCCGAACACCCGGTCGAGCGTGCGCGTGGGCTCGTGGTCCCGCACCGCGGGAACCCCCTCGAGGGCCGCGACGAGCGCGGCCTCGTCGAGCCCGGAGACCTCCAGCTCCGCCTCGGCCAGGCCGTCGCCCACCCGGGGCGTGGACAGCGTCCGGAGCGTGCCGCCCGCCGCGGCGATCGCTCCGGTGACTTGGGCCAGCGCGTCGGGCGCATCGGTCAGGCGCAGCCGGATGGCGGTCGTGATCGGCTCGGGCATGGCGGGCAGGATACGCGCCGCTGGACGACTCCGGTATCCCTGCTTCGGTCCCCTACGGCGTCGCCGGCACCCGCGCCTGACGCAGGAATCCGGCGACGAGCGCCTCGCCGTCGGGGGTCAGGATCGACTCGGGGTGGAACTGGAATCCCTCGACCGGGTGCGATCGGTGCCGCATGGCCATCACCACCCCGTCGTCCGACCAGGCGGTGACCTCCAGGTCGGCCGGCAGACCATCGCGGGCGACGGCCAGCGAGTGATAGCGCGCCGCTTCGAGCGGCGACGGCAGTCCTCGGAACGAGGCCGATCCCGCGTGGTGGACTGGTCGCGCCTTGCCGTGCACCGGGGGCACGCGGATCACCTCGGCCCCGTAGGCGACGCCGATGGCCTGGTGCCCCAGGCAGACGCCCAGGATCGGGATCGATGCGCCCAGCGTGCGCACCAGCTCCACGCTGATCCCCGCCTTCTCCGGCCGTGACGGCCCCGGCGAGATGACGATGGCGTCCGGCTCGAGCGCCTCGACGTCGGCGACCGTGACCTGGTCGTTGCGCTCGACGGTGACGTCGGCGCCGATCCGGGCCAGCAGCTGGACGAGGTTGTAGGTGAACGAATCGTAGTTGTCGAGCAGGAAGACCCTCATGCGTCCGCGCTCCCGATCGCGGCCAGCATCGATGCGGCCTTGGCCGCCACCTCGGCCGCCTCGCGCTCCGGGATCGAGTCGGCCACGACGCCGGCGCCGGCGTGGACGGTGGCGATCCCGTCCCGGATGAGCGCCGACCGGATGGTGATGGCGCACTCGACGTCCGTCGGGCTGAAGTAGCCAACCGCCCCGGCGTAGGGACCCCGCCGCTCTGCCTCCAGCTCGGCGATGGCCTGCATGGCGCGCACCTTCGGGGCGCCGCTCACCGTGCCGGCCGGGAAGGTGGCGCGGACGGCGTCGAACGCGTCGAGCCCCTCCGCCAGCCGGCCGCGGACCTCGGAGACGAGATGCATGACGTGGGTGTAACGCTCGACGTCGCGCAGGGTGGTGACCTCCACGCTGGCCGGCGCCGCCACCCGACCGACGTCGTTGCGTGCCAGGTCGACGAGCATGGCGTGCTCGGCGAGCTCCTTAGGGTCGGCACGCAGCTCGGCCTCGAGTGCCGCATCCTTCACGGGGTCCTCGTGGCGCGGCCGCGTGCCGGCGATCGGCCGCGTGACGACCTTGCCGTTGCGGACCCGGACGAGCAGCTCCGGCGAGGCGCCCACCACCGCGGCCCCCGGCGAGACGGCGGCCAGGTCGAGGTAATACAGGTACGGCGACGGGTTGATCCGGCGCAGAGAACGGTAGATCTCCAGCGCGCTGCGGCCCGACGGCACCGAGAAGCGGCGGGCCAGGACGGTCTGGAGCATCTCGCCGGCGTGGATCTCCTCCACCAGTCGGGCGACGCCGGCCTCATAGCGGGCGCGTGCGCCGGGATCGCGCTCCCTCGGGACGACCGTCGCGCCGAACGGGGCCGGCACCTCTCCCTCACCGGGCGTCGAGAGCAGCGTCGCAACCTCGGCGAGGCGCTCAGCGGCGCCAGGCCCATCGAGGGTGGCCACCCGCGCCACCTGCGCGAGGTGGTCGAACACGATCACGACCGATGGCAGATGGAAGACGGCGTTCGGCATCCCGAGCGGATCTGCCGCCGGTGTCGGAACACGCTCCCACTGCGCGGCCGCCTCGTAGGCGAGGTAGCCCACGCCCGAGGCCAGCGGGAAGGCCGGGTCGCCGTTCATCGGCTCGACGTCGGGCAGCTCGGCGCGAAGGATCTCGAGCGGGTCGCCATCACCGGCGCCGACGACCAGCGTCCGCCCGTGGACGCCGGCGATCGAGTAGCGACCGTACCGCGCTCCTCCCTCGACGCTCTCGAGCAGGAAGGCGCATCGCGCGCCCAGGCGCAGCGCAGCGGCGACCGGCGTGAGCGTATCGGCCGCCAGCTCGATGCTGGTGACGCGGATCGGTGTCGCGGTCGTCATCGGTCCTGCTCTCGGGTACAACGAAGCCTCCATCCGGATCAGGGACGGAGGCTCGATTCCGCGGTGCCACCCTTGGTTCGGACCCTTCCGGGTCCGCGCTCATTTCGAGGCCGATGCTAACGGTGGCCAGCCATGGCTCGCGGGGTCCATTCGCCGATGCCGTGCCATACCGGCTTCCACCATCCCGGCTCGCTCGTCCTGGCCGTGCGATCGGGTACTCGTCCCGGTCGTCGCCGTCTTCGATTGGAGCCGCATGCTAGGTTCGCTGACGAGGGGCGTCAAGGACCGGGGACGATCACAACCGTGCCGCAACCCAACCTGAACCGATGCGGCGCTGACCGCGCCGAGGGGTACGCCTACGCTCCATCCCATGGAGCTCATCGAGCCGACGACCGTTCCGCGGCGCGACTTCTCGATCTACTCGGTCCGCGAGGGCCGGTTGGCGCCGGTCACCTGCGTTTCATGTGGCTGCCGCCTCGAGCAACGCGAGGACGGCACCTGGTGGCACTTCGCCGGACGAGGGAATCGGGATGCGCGAGGCTGCATCGTGGAGTGCGCCGAGCGGCCGCATTACGCGCCCGGAGGCATCGCCGCCGTCCTCGGCTGACCGTCCAGCCGGCCCGCCCGTGACCCGAACGCGGGACGCGGGCGATGTGGCGCGCCGTGCGGAACCGCGCGGCATCGGCAGCGCCGCCGCACGCGATCCATTGGCCCGCGAGGTCAAGCTCCTTGGCGCGCTGCTCGGGCAGGTCATCGTCGAGCAGGAGGGATCGGAACTCTTCGAGCTGGTGGAGCAGCTGCGCCGCGCCGCCATCCGTGGCCGCCGCGCCGGCCCGGAGGAGACGATCGAGAACGCCCTCCATGGCCTCGACGGCCGCACCCCGACCGAGCTCCTCGCAGTCGCCCGCGCCTTCACCGCCTACTTCCTGCTCATCAACCTGGCCGAGGAGAAGCATCGGCTGCGCACGCTGCGCAAGCGTGAGCGGTCCAACAGGCGGGAACCGCTGGCCGACGGGATCGGCGCGGCGATCCTTCGCCTCCGTCGCGAGGGGATGTCGCGCGCCGAGCTTCGGGCGCTTGCCGGACGGATGCGGCTCATGCCGGTCCTGACCGCCCACCCGACCGAGGCGCGGCGCCGGACGGTGCTGGTGGCCCAGCGGCGGCTCTATCGGCTCCTCGATCGCTTCGACGATCCGCGCCTGACCCGATCGGAGGATCGAGACCTCCGCCGGCGGTTGCGCGAGGAGATCAGCCTGCTGTGGCAGACGAGCCCGGTCCGAGCCCAGCGGCCGATGCCGCTCGACGAGGTGCGCGCCGCGATGGTCTTCTTCGACGAGACGCTGTTCACGGTCACGCCGCGGCTGTATCGGGCCCTGCAGGACACGATCGGCGGGACCGATACCGACGCGGTGGCGACGTCGTTCCTGCGCTGGGGCACCTGGATCGGTGGCGATCGCGACGGCCATCCGGGCGTCACCGCGGAGGTCACCCGTCGCACGATGCGCATCCAGGCCGATCACGTCCTTCGCGGGTACCGCAACGTCGTTGCCCGGTTGCAGCAGACGATCGCCATCTCGGACGACCAGGCAGGAGTCCCGGACCACTATCGGCGGGAGGTCTCGCGCATGGGACGAGCGTTCCCGCGTGTGCGCGCCGATCTCGAGAGGCGCTTCGGCGGCCAGACCTACCGGCAGGCGCTGGGCATCATCGGCGAGCGAATCGACCGCACGCGCGCGCAGTTGGTGGGCACCTCCGGCGCACGAAGCGGCGGCTACGCCGCACCGGCCGAGCTCATCGACGATCTGCGCCGCATGCAACGCTCGCTGCGCAGCCATGGTGCCGAGCGGGTCGCCGCCGGAGAGCTCCAGGATCTCGCCTGGCAGGCCGAGACGTTCGGGTTCCACCTCGCCTCGCTCGAGGTTCGCCAGCACGCGGACGTGCACGCGACCGCGCTCGAGCGCCTCCACGCGGAAGGTGCGTCCAGCGAGCCCGTCGACGAGTCGGGCGTGACGCTCGACGAGGTGCTGGGGACCCTTCGAGCGCAGCACGAGATCGGCGAGCGGTTCGGGCCGGAGGCGGCGCACCGCTACGTGATCAGCTTCACGCGTCGCACCGCTGACGTATTGGCGGTCTTGGAGCTCGCGCGGGCCGCAGTCCCGGAAGTCGAGCCGAGCGACTGGCTCGACGTCGTCCCACTCCTCGAGACCCGCGACGAGCTCGACGGCGCCGCCGCGTTCCTCGACGCGCTGCTCACCGATCCCGCCTATCGCACTCACCTCGAGGCCCGCGGCATGCGGCAGGAGGTGATGCTGGGCTACTCCGACTCGAACAAGGAGGCGGGCTACCTCTCCGCCGCGTGGAACCTCCATCGGGCCCAGGAGGGCCTCGTATCGGCCGCGCGGCAGCATGGCGTGGAGCTGACCCTGTTCCACGGGCGTGGCGGCACCATCGGCCGCGGTGGCGGTCCGGCCAACCGGGCGGTGCTCGCGCAGGCAGCCGGATCGGTCGACGGCAGGCTCAAGTTGACCGAACAGGGCGAGGTGATCGCCGAGCGCTACCCGAGCCCGCAGATCGCGCAGCGGCACCTCGAGCAGATGACGAACGCGCTCCTCCTGAGCTCCCGGCCGGGTCATGCGGACACGAAACTGATGGACCGATGGCGGCCCATGATGGCGGAGCTCGTCGCCCTGGCCGAGTCCGCCTATCGGCGGCTGGTCTGGGAGGATCCTGATTTCGAGGCCTTTTTCATCGGCGCCACGCCGATCGCCGAGATCAGCCGCATGGAGCTCGGCTCGCGGCCATCGCGGCGGGCATCGGTGACACCCTCTCTGGCATCGCTGCGCGCGATCCCGTGGACCTTCGCCTGGGCGCAGAGCCGGACGAACCTGCCGGCCTGGTTCGGGGTCGGCGCAGCGCTGGCCGGGTACGCCGAGCAGTACGGCGTCCGGGGCCGGCAGGACCTCGAGACGGCATACCGCGAATGGGCAGTCTTCAGCTCGACGATCGACAACGTCGAGCTTGGATTGGCCATCGCCGATCCGGTCGTCGCGGCACGCTACGCCGGCCTGGCGGGCTCGGACGAGCCGATGCGGCGCATCGCGGAGACGCTCCGCGCCGAACGCGCCCGGACTGAGGAGGAGGTCCTGCGCCTGACTGGCAGCGCTCGTCTGCTCGATCGCAGCCCCCGCCTACAGCTCAGCATCGAGCTGCGGACGCCCTACGTGGATGTGCTCTCCGAGCTCCAGGTGCGTGGGCTGTCGCGCCTGCGCGGTGGCTCGCTCGGCGCCGATGAGCGCGCCGCCACCGAACGCCTCCTTCAGCTGACTGTCAGCGGCCTGGCGGCCGGACTCCAGCACACCGGTTGACCCGATCCGTCACGATGGCGCGGCCATGAACGACGCGCCGCAGCAGACCGCCATCGTCACCGGGGCCGCCGCCGGCATCGGCCGCGCGACCGCCGAACGCCTCGTCACCGACGGTTGGCGCGTGGTCGGGATCGACCGGACCGATGCGCCACTCGACGATGCCGAGCTGGTCGTCGGCGACGCCGGCGATTCCTCGATCCTGGCCACGGCGCTCGATCGCTGCGACGGCAGACTCGATGCGCTGGTCTGCTCGGCCGGCATTCCGCCATCGGGGCCATGGGAGAGCCGCGAGCACTGGGACGAGGTCATCGCCGTCGACCTGACTGCGCCGTACGAGGCGCTACGGGTCTGCTGGTCTTCCCTCGTTGCCGCCCGAGGATCGGCTGTCCTTGTGGGAAGCATCGTCGGTGCCGTCGAAGGCTCGTTGCGCTCCCCCGCCTACGCCGCTGCCAAGGTTGGGCTCGAAGGGCTGGCGCGCTCGATGGCCGTCATCGGAGCACCCGACGGCGTACGCGTCAACGTGGTTGCGCCCGGCGCCATCGCCACCGACTTCGACGCGCGCCTGCTCCCCGAGCACGATCGAACCGACGTGCCACTCGGCCGGATGGGAACGGCGGAGGAGGTCGCCGCCGTCATCGGGTTTCTCGTCGGCCGGGAGAGCTCATACGTAACGGGCGCGGTCTGGACAGCGGACGGTGGCCGCACGGTGCTTGCGACCGCAGATGCAAATCGCGTGAGCTGATGGGAGACAGGTTCCTTGCCCCTGCATTCGCGCGGTGACTGTTAGGGCGGCATTCGGCACCATGCATTCCGGGTCACCCGGCGAGTACCTGACCAGGTCGACGGCGGCTGACGACTCAACCCGTTGACATCGGGCCACCGAGGCGACTAGGCTCCGCAATCCAATGTCACAGCAGTGGTTTTACGGCTAGCGGGTACGAGGCAGGCGAGTAGATCTCGCCGGCGCAGGCACTCGTGCCCGCAGACGCAGGAAGCGAAAGCTCCTGCGTTTTTTGTTTCCCCGATGCGGATCGGGGCAGGGAGCGAAAGGCGCGGCAGGAATCGATGATCGTGGTGATGCGTCCGACGGCGACGCAGGATGAGGTCGACGGAGTCAGACGTACCGTCGAGGAGAACGGACTCGAGGCGTTCATCAGCGTCGGCGAGGAGCGGACGGTGATCGGGGTGGTCGGCAAGGACCTCGAGCGCGTGGCGCACCTCGGGACGCTCGACGGCGTCGAGCAGGTGATCCGGATCAGCTCGCCCTACAAGCTGGCGAGCTCCGAGCACCAGGCTGAACGGACGAGGGTGCGGGTCAACGGCATCGAGATCGGCCTCGGACAGGAGCTGGTCGTCATGGCCGGGCCGTGCGCCGTGGAGTCGCGCGAGCAGCTCATGCAGACCGCGCGCGCCGTCAAGCGCGAGGGTGCCCGGGTCCTGCGCGGCGGCGCCTTCAAGCCGCGCACCTCGCCGTACTCCTTCCAGGGCCTCGGCCTGCCGGCCCTCGAGTTCCTCCACGAGGCGCATGGCACGTACGGCCTGCCGGTGATCAGCGAGATCGTCGACCCGGCCGATGTGCCGACCTTTGAGGAGCACGTCGACATCATCCAGGTCGGCGCCCGCAACATGGCGAATTTCGTCCTCCTCAAGGCGGTCGGCCAGAGCCGGCGCCCGGTCCTCCTCAAGCGCGGCCTGAGCGCGACCATCGAGGAGTGGCTGCTCGCCGCCGAATACGTCCTGTCGGCCGGCAACCCCAACGTGATCCTCTGCGAGCGCGGCATCCGCACCTTCGAGACCGCGACGCGTAACACGCTCGACCTGTCGGCGGTGCCCGTCCTCCGCTCCCGGACGCACCTCCCGATCATCGTCGATCCCAGCCACGGCACCGGTCATCGGGCGCTGGTTGCGCCGATGGCCCTGGCGGGCGCCGCCGTCGGTGCCGATGGCCTCATCATCGAGGTCCATCCCGATCCCGCCAACGCGCGCAGCGACGGTGACCAGAGCCTCGGCTTCGAGGAGTTCGGCGCGCTCATGGACGAGCTCCGCCGGCTCCAGTTCGTCCGCTCGGCCGATGTGGAGGCCGTTCCCGCCTCGGCCACGGTCGCGGCCGAGGGAATCGGCGACGTGCGTGACCGGATCGACGAGCTCGACGCGCGCCTGGCCGAGATGGTCCAGGAGCGCGCGGCGCTCGCGCTGGAGGTCCAGCGGCGCCGGGATCCCGACGCCCACGGCCACGACGTGCGACGCGAGCGGGCGCTGCTCGAGCGAGCGGCGACCGGGACGACCGGACCGATGTCGCCGGTCGAGCTGACGATGGTGTTCGACGCGCTCCTGCGCGCCTCGCGCTCGGTCCAGCGGCGCCACGCCCAGTCCGTGGCCGCATCGGAGGCCGCCGCGGCCGGATCAGGCAGGTGACGCCCGCCTCGACGTCGGCGACGATCCGCCCGGCCGCACGCCTGCGGGGCAGGCTGACCCTGCCGGCCGACAAGTCGATTGCCCATCGGGCGCTCATCTTCGCCGCGCTGTCCGGCGGGCCATCGGCCGTCAGCCTGCGCTCGCCGGGCCGCGATGTACTCAGCACGGTCGACTGCCTGCGCGCGCTCGGCGTGTCGATCGAGCAGACCGGCGAGCGCTACCTGCTAACCGGCTCGCCGACACGCGATGCGGAGCTCGATTGCGGCAACTCCGGCACCACGATGCGGCTGCTCGCCGGCGTCGTGGCTGGCCTGCCGGTCACGGCGACGCTGGACGGTGACGCTTCGTTGCGCGCTCGCCCCATGGAGCGGGTCGCGGCGCTCCTGCGTGCCGCCGGCGCGGACGTCACGACCACCGACGGCCACGCGCCGATGACGGTCACCGGCCGCGCCACGCTAGGCGCCGCGACCCACCACCTGCCGGTCGCCAGCGCTCAGCTGCTCGGCGCGGCCGCCATCGCTGGCATGCGCGCGAAGGGCGAGACGACCATCGAGACGCCCGGCCCGACGCGCGACCATACCGAGCGCATGCTC
>DASVEH010000162.1:0-7737 GCA_036380655.1 Candidatus Limnocylindria bacterium
GGTGCTCGGTCTCGGCGTCCGCGGCGTCGGCTGGCGCGAGATCGAGATCCTGCCGAACCGTGCAGGCGCGCCGCAGGTGACCCTGCACGAGCGCGCGGCGCGGCGCGCCGAGGCGATGAATCTCGACGAGGTGAGCGTCTCGATCTCCCACGAGCGCCGCATGGCCGTTGCCGTGGCTGTCGCGCACCGGCGGCACGAGTGATCGGCGCGGCATGGTGAGCGGCACCGGCGCGCGGCCGTTGACCCAGCGTTGGGTCGCGAGCCACCTGCCCCGGCGACCGGAGACGGCGCACAAGGGCGACTTCGGCCGGCTGCTCGTGGTGGCCGGCTCCACCGAGTACCCCGGCGCCGCCCTGCTCGTCGGTCTCGGCGCGATGCGCGCGGGCGTGGGCGTCGTGCGGGTGGCTGTCGCCGAGTCGGTGGCCGGACCTCTTGCGGGAGCCGTTCCCGAGCTGACCTGGATGGTGCTCGACGAGGAGGCCCCGGGCCTGATCGCCCCGAGCGGCTGGCGTCGGGTCACCACGGAGTCCGCAGGCTACGACGCGGTCGTGCTCGGACCGGGGCTCGGCTCACAGCCCGCGACGCAGCGGCGCGTGCGGAACCTGGTCGCGGCCCTGCGCGTTCCGGCCGTCGTCGACGCCGACGGGCTCAACGCGCTCGCCGCGGGCGGCACCTGGTGGACAGGACTGCGCGCGCCGCTGGTGCTGACGCCGCACCCCGGTGAGTTCGGGCGACTGGTCCGCTCCGACGCACCGCCGGACGGCGACAACGGCCGTGCCAGCGCCGCCGCCGAGGCGGCGGCTCAGTGGGGGCAGGTCCTCGTGCTCAAGGGCGCCAACACCGTGGTGGCCGCACCCGACGGTCAGCTCCTGCGCTCGGGGGTTTCGTCGGCCGCACTGGCGACCGCCGGCACCGGCGACGTGCTGGCCGGCGTCATCGGCGCCCTGCTCGCCGGCGGGCTGGAGCCGTTCGCCGCCGCCGCGTGCGGCGTCGCCGTGCACGGTGCGGCCGGGTTGCTCGCCGCCGACCGGATCGGCATCACGGGAGCCATGGCGCGGGACGTGGCAGATCTGCTGCCGGAGGCGATCCGCCAGCTGCGCGGAGATGCGTCATGACGGTGCCGGGCAGTCCGCATCGCGCCTGGATCGAGATCGACCACGACGCGATCAGGACGAACCTGGAGGTGATCCGGCGCACCGCGAACGAGGCGCAGGTGATCGCCGTGGTCAAGGCCAACGCCTACGGGCACGGGGCGGTGGCGGTGGCGCGCACCCTGGTCGATGCCGGGGTCGAGAGCCTGGCGGTGGCGACCGTCGACGAGGCGGTCGAGCTGCGCGAGGCGGGCATCGAGGCGCCGATCCTGGTGCTCTGGGGAGTCGGCCCCGACGAGGCCGGCGTGGTGGCGGCGGAAAGCCTCGAGCCGATCGTCTACGACGAGCGTGCCGTCGACCTGCTGGAGGCGGCCGGCGCGCGGGAGGGCGTGAGGATCGGGGTCCACCTGAAGGTCGACTCCGGGCTCGGTCGGCAGGGGTCCGCTCCGGACGACGCCGGCGCGCTCGCCACCCGGATCGCTCGAAGCCCGCACCTGCGCCTGGCCGGCACGATGAGCCACCTCGCCGTGCCGGGCGAGGACGACGCGTACACCGAGGTGCAGGTGCTTCGCTTCGCCCGCGTCCTCGACGCCATGCGGTCGGCCGGGATCGATCCCGGGCTCGTGCACGTCAGCGCCAGCGGCGGGCTGCTGGCCGGTGGAGTCGCGTTCGCCGATGCCGTTCGGCCCGGCCTCGCGCTTTACGGGCTCCAGCCGACCTGGGCAGCGGACCGTGACGCCGGGCTGGTGCCGGCGCTGAGTCTTCGAGCACGGCCACTTCGGATCTTCGACCTGCCCGAGGGGGACGCGATCGGGTACGGACTTCGCTACCGCGCGGCCCGAGATACCCGGATCGCCACGCTCGGCATCGGGTATGGCGACGGCTGGCCGCGAGTACACGCCAACAACGGCTGGGTGCTCGTTCGAGGCCGTCGAGCGCCGATCGTCGGGGCCGTCAGCATGGACGGCCTGACCGTCGATGTGGGCGGAATCGATGGTGTAACCTACGGCGACGAATTCGTCCTGATCGGGGAACAGGACGGAGCGCGGATCACCGCCGACGAGGTGGCCGCGGAGCGACGAACCATCAACTACGAAGTGACGACCGCGTTGCGCGAGCGTCTCCCGAGGCTCCATCGGGGAGTCGACTGACCGCCGCGCCGACCCGAGAACGAAGGCACGCATGGCAGGACCGATCGAGATCGACGTCTGGCAGGGGGAGATCGCTGAGCTCGAGGTCGACGCGCTGGTCGTCCCGGCCAACGAGTCGCTGTTCATGACCACCCGAGCCGCGGCGTCGGTCAAGCGTCGCGGCGGCGAGGAGATCGAGCGCGAAGCGGTCCAGCAGGGTCCCAGCCAGCCGGGCACCGCCATCGCGACCCGCGCCGGATCGTTGGCCGCCGCCTACGTCATCCACGCCATCGGGGTCGGCCACGACCGCATCGCCGATGCCGAGCGTTTGCAATCGGCCGTCCGCGCGGCCATCGCCTTCGCCGAGCCGCTGCAGCTGCGCCGGGTGGCCTTCTCACTGATCGGCGTCGAGCACGGAACCTTCACGGCGCCCGAGGCGGCCGATGTGCTCCTGGCGCAGCTGCTCGCCGGCGGCTCCGACCGGACGCTTCCGGAGTCGATCGTCATCGCCACCGCCAACCCCGCCGAGACGGCGGCCGTCACCGACGCGCTGGCGGCTCGGCGCGCGCACGTGACGTGAGCGGAGAGCCCGCGCGACGGATCGCGAGGGAGCTGGGGCGTCGGGGCCTTGCCGCGCCCGCCCGTCTCCTGCTGGACGCGCATCTCCCGCTCGCACCGCCCCTATCCGATGCCGGGGCGGCGGTAGAGCCGCTCCTTCGACTGGCCGGCGGCGGCATCCTGCGCGACGCGGCTCGCCTGCTCGAGGACCCGACCGGGCTCGAGCGGCTGATCACCGAGATCGACGAGGTCGAGGAGCGCCATGCCCAGCCCGGCTGAGCTGCTCGGCCGAATCGTCCGGTTCGTCGGCGACATCCTGGGAGCGTCGTCGCTCCGCTTCGACATCGGCCCCACGCTCGTGACGCTGGGCATCATCCTGGTTCTCCTCCAGCTCGTGGCGCGGCCCATCAGCCGCTGGGTGACCGCCGATGCGGCCGGCCTGGCGGGAGTCGCCCGGGCCATGGCGCTCGCCGCCGAGTCCGGGACCGACGCGGTGGTCTCGCTCGGCGGCGCCGGAATCTCGCGTGCCACCGATGCGCTCGGGCGGCTCCAGACGCTGGCGGCCCTCCCGCTCCTCGGCCACGTGGCGCGCGCGGCCGCCCGCAGTGGCGTGCCGCTTCGCGTCCTCACCAACGACGCGCTGGCCGGCGTCGCGGCCGCTGCGACCGTCGACGCCGCGCACGCCGCCACCGCCACGCAGGAGCGCCAGGGACGGTCGCGGGTCGTGATGGTGGGGGAGGGACGCCCCGTGATCTCCGGGCTCGCGATGACGGCCCGGGCGCGCCCGGCGGCCGCATTCGCGCTCGGCAGCCTGCGCGAGGAAGGGCTCCTCCATCTCGACGGGTTGCGCGGCGGAGCCGGCTCGCTGGTCGCCGCCAGCGCCGAGTCGGCACAGGCGTCATCCCTGCTGATCGGCGGCGGGATGGCGCTCATCGGCCCCGAGCCGTTCCAGGCAGGCGCCGACCTGCGCTCCAGCGTGGACGAGCGGGCGATGGTCATGGCCGCCAACCGGCTCATCGGCCTGGTGATCGCCGTCATCCTGATCGGTTCCGTCCTGGCACTGGGCGGGGCTCCCGACGTCGTCGACTTCCTCGCCGGGAACGGCAGCGGGTGAAGCGCCCGACCTTCACGGCGCTGGTCGTCGTGGTCGGCCTGCTGCTGCTCGCCGACCTGCTCGTCGTCAACAGCGCGCTCGGCGAGGTGGCCGGGGTGGTCATCGACGCGGCGATCCTGGTCGCCGCCGGCGTGGCGCTGGCGGGTGTCGGATCGCTCGGCGCGCGCCGCGTCGCCGACCTCTGGCGCCGGCGTGGAGATCCGGTCGGGGCCATCCTCGTGCTGGCCGGCATGGGCGCCGTGCTGGTCGCCGGCCTCCGTCCCGGGTCCGCGGGTGTCGCGGATCCCGCGGTGCAGTGGCTGGTCGTGGCGCTGCTCGTGCCGATCGGGGCCACCCTGTTCGGCCTGCTCTTCGTGTCAACGCTGGCGGCCGCGCGGCGCTCGGTGGCGTCGCGCAGCCGGGAGGGGACCCTGCTGGTGACCGCGGCACTGGTGACCACGATCCTGCTGGTGCCGCTCTCGGGCGCCAGCGGGTCATGGCTCGCCGCTGCCGCCGGGTGGTCGCTGGCCGTGCCGATCGGCGCCGTGCTGCGAGGCCTGTTGATCGGGGTGGCCCTCCTGACCGCCGTGTACGCGGCTCGCGCGCTGCTCGGGATGGGCGCCGCGGATGACTGAGCTCATTGTTCGGCTCGCCCGGATCGGGCCGGTCATCCTGGTGCTTGCGCTCGCGGCCGCCTGGCAGCTGCCGGCCGTGGGCGGGCTTCGCCTGGCCGCACCCGACGCCGCGGAAGCCGAGCGACTGACCGAGACGCTCGACGCGCTGCCGGACGAGCCACTCGTGCTCGTCGGGTTCGATGCCGACCTCGGCACGTACGCCGAGGTGCGGCCCACGGTGCGCGCCCTGCTCGCCGATCTGCTCGCCCGGGACGCCCGGCTCGCCTTCGTGAGCCTGACCCCGGAGGGACGGGCCCTCGGGTCGGCCGAGCTCGCGCGCCTCGCGCGGAACGAGGCGAACCCGACCCGTCTCCTCGACCTCGGCTTCGCCGCCGGCGCGGAGGCCGGCCTGGTCGACCTCACCCGTGACCTTCCACTCGCCGACGCCGCGGACGGAGCCTTCTCGCGCCGCGTGCAGGAAGAAGGGATCGCGGCGTTCGATGTGCTGGCCGTGGTCGGTGGCAACGATCTGGGGCCGCGCAGCTGGATCGAGCAGGTCGCGCCGCGCATCGGTGAAGAGATCCCCATCGTGGCCGTCACGCCGACGGTGCTGCTGCCGGAGGTCCAGCCGTATGTCGGAGGCGGGGGGTTGGCGGCGTCGCTGAGCACGCCGCGCGACGGCGCCGCCTACCGCGAGACCGTTGAGCTCGGGAACCTGTCCCGTCTGCTCGATTCCGGCGATCCGCGACCATTCCCGCTCCTGATCGGCATGCTCGTCGCGGTCGCGGCGCTCTCCCAGGCGCTCGGTGCGCGCGTCATCGGTGCGCTGCGTGCGGCCAGGGCGCGCGAGGCCGGATGAGCGGCTTCTTCGGCACCTCCACCGCGGACGTGGTGGCGACCTGGGTCGCAGCCATCGCGACCCTCGTCGTGCTGGCGTCGCTGCTCGGCGAGCGTCGCGTCTTCGGCTGGTCCCAGCACCTGCTTGCCGGGCTGGCGACCGGCTTCCTGGCGCTGATCGCGATCACCGACGTGATCGGTCCGCGCCTGCTGCAGCCGATCGCCGCGGACCCGGGAGGGCGGCCCGAGCTCTGGCTGGGGGTTGCCCTGACCGCCACCGCGGCCGGCGCGCCCTGGCTGCCGAAGCGGCTCTCCGTCATCCCGACCTCGATCGCGATCGGGGCGCTCGCGGCGTTCGCGCTGGGCGGCGCCGTGGTCGGCACGCTGCTTCCCCAGGTGGACGCGTCGATCGTGCGGCCCGGCACGTCGACGGCCGCGACGGTGGTCGGTGCGCTGGCGGCCGTGGTGACCGGGCTCGTCCTCATCGGCTTCCTGCACGGCATGCCGCGCGGACGACTGCTGTCCGGGGCGGCCGGCGTCGGAAGGTGGCTGCTGATCGCCGGGATCGGCGGCTGGCTGGGCTTCCTCATCCTCTCGCGCCTCGTGCTGCTGGTCGACCGCATCGGCTTCCTGCTCGGCGACTGGCTCGGAGTGGGCCGATGAGCCCGGTGCCCGTGCGGGCCGACCTTGCTCTGCTCCTCGATGTCGGGACGGCCTGGGCGAAGGCCGGCGTCATCGGGCGGGTGCGTGGCCGCTGGCGCCTCGTGGCGCACGCCGCCCAGCCGACCGCCTGGGGCGCGACTGCCCTTCGACGTGCGCTGGTGGATCAGCTCGCGGCATCGGTCGATGCCCGCCTGGTCGACCAGCTGGACGACCTGCTCGCCGGCGCCAACCGGATCGAGTGCCACACGGCCCGTCGCCCGGCCCGGGTGGCCATCGTGGCGGTCTCGCGCGAGCTCTCGGGCAGCGCCGCACGGCGTGCGGCGGAAGCCGCCGGCTGGCAGGTGGTCGAAATGATGACGCTCGACGATGGGCGCACGCTAGCCGATCGGCTCGGGACGCTGCAGGCCACGGAGGTCGACGCCTGGCTGGTCGCCGGCGGGTTCGATGATGCCCGCAGCCCGCGTGCGCTCGAGGCGGCCGCGCTGGCGGCGTCCGCCCGGCGTCCCGGCGGGGGACCGGTCGTGTGGGCCGGCTCCACCGCTCTGGCCGACGAGGTCGTCGGCCTCTTCGAGCCGGGCGCCGTCTCCGTGCTCGCCAACCCGCGGCCCGATGCGCGGCACGAAGCGCCGGCCGCCCTGCGCGCCAGGTTGGCGGAGCTGTTGCGCGAGACGGTCGCGTCGGAGCACGAGGCCCATCTCTCATCGGTCGCGTTCCCCCGGGCCATATCGGCGCTGGCCGCCGCAACCGGCCTCCGCATCCTGGGGGTCGACGTCGGCGCACGCTCGGCAACGCGTGCGCTGGCTGAGGCGGACGGGTCCGTTTCGAGCCGGGTGCACGCCCGCGGTGGCCTGGCGGGAGCCGTCCTGGCGCCCGGCGCGGCGGCGCGCGTCGCTCGGATCGCCGGGGATGCCGGGGACGAGGCAGCCGTGGCGGACCTGCTCCAGACACTCCGCGCCCGCCCATCGACGCTGCCGCAGACGGCAGAGGAGCTCTCGGCCACCCATGCGGCGGCCCGCGTCCAGCTCGCGAGCATCCTCGAGGAGAGCGTCGAGGGGCCACTCGACCTCGTGATCGGCGCGGGGCGCACGATCGGCGCCGCCCCGCATCCGGGCCAGGCGGCGCGCATCCTGCTCGACGGCGTGCGCCCGATCGGCATCACCCAGCTGGCGGTGGATGCCGCCTCGGTCCTCGGGCCGCTCGGCTCGCTTCCGGATGACGAGATCCGCGAGGGCCTCTCGCTGCTGGGCGAGGACCTTCTTGTTCCTCTCGGCACCTCGGTCGTGTGCCGCGGAGGCGAGCCGGGACGGGTGGCCATGCGCGTCACCATCCACCGTTCGGGCTGGCCGGCCCACTCGCCGATCGAGGTCCGTACCGGCCAGCTGCAGGTCATCCCGCTCGCCCGCGGCCAGGAGGCCGAGATCACAATCGAGCCGCTGGGCGGCGTCTCGCTCGGCGCCCCGCGCCGGTCGCCGCGGATCCAGGCCAATGTGACCGGCGGCGCGGTCGGGCTGATCCTCGACGCGCGCGGCGTTCCGGTCGCGCTCCCGAGGCGGGGTGACGACCGGCGGGAGGTGCTCGCCGGCTGGCGCGACACGCTGGTGAAGGACGCGCAGCACGGCTCGGAGCGGGTGGCATGAGCGTCATCCATCGTGTTCGCCTGCCGGTGGGCGCGACGCCGATGGTCGACGTCGGGCACGACGTCGAGCCCGCCGAGGTGCTCGCCACCCGACGCGCCCCACGCGGCGGGGTCA
>DASVEH010000163.1:0-4302 GCA_036380655.1 Candidatus Limnocylindria bacterium
TGAGTGACCGAGGTCCCCGCCCGTACCTCCCGGTTCGCGATATCGATCTCCAGCTCTTCCAGGCGGATGGGCGGTACGACCGCCGCCCGCCGCCGGCCCGTCGATCGTCGGGCGATGACCATCGATCGTGCGAGTAGCTCCAATGGAGAGAATGGCACGACCAGTACGTCGTCCACACCTCGTTTGAACGCGCTGAGCTTGGTCGACAGGTCGCCGCGCCGAACCAGGCCCAGGATGGGGATCACACTCTGCTCCATCGTGTTCGAGGCGCCGAGCCTACTCAGAACAGCGTCGCTTGCCGGGTGCTCCAGGTCCACCAGCGCGACGTGCGGCATCCATGTCGCGAGTATCTCTCGGCGTCCTCCAGCGTCATGGCCGAGTGGACGACGAACAGCCCATGATTGAGGGTCAGCTCGAGGAGATCAGCGATCAGCTTGCTGTCGTGGAGGACGAGCGCGCGGTGCGGTTGTGGAGTGGGGTCGTGGGCGGCATCGCCCCGGGACTGAGCGGTCATGAGCGCGCTACCTATGCATTCCCATTGCCACGAAATTCCCGGTCCCGTCCTACCCTCACGCCGGACATTACGCGACGTAATGACAACGTCGCTCCCGCTGCCAATGTGCCACTCGTGGGGATTCCTGGCCGCCGGGTTGGGTACGAACACTGAAACGGACCAAAGGGTCTGTTTCCTCAGTCGAGCCCGAGCCGAACAACCGTTGAGTCCAGGAGATCTCAGATGCGCAAGATTCTAGGAACGCTCGTCGGTGCCGGCATGCTGCTCGGCCTGACCGTCATGCCGGTGGCGGCTGCCGCCAGTGATGAGCCCGGTACGGTGATTGTCATGAAGCACCTCTGCAACGCCGATATTCAAAGCGAAGAGGACTTCGTGGCGGTTGAGGACGCCGGTGCCGGTGGCGAGGCCGGTGGCGAAGGCACGCTGCCCGGATTGGTCGCCACCGTGCTGGCCTGCCCGGCGATCGTGACCACCGCGGACGCGCCGACCGACGGCGCCATCGCCGCCGAGCCGACCGACTTCGACTTCACCGTCACCGACGCCGAGGGCGCCGAGTACTCGCTGTCCGCAGACGGTGAGTTCATGCAGGCCGCGCTGTGCGAGTCTGATATCCAGCTCGACGCAGATGGCAACGGCGAGATCGCCGAGGACGTGTGCCTCGACGTGAGCATGTACGCCTTCATGCCGGTCGCCGAGGGACAAGTCACCGTGACGGAAACCACCGCACCTGGCGACTCACGCTTCGGGACGGTTCGGTTCACGCCGGCCAGCACCGACGAAATGACCCTCACCGGTGGCATCGCCAACCCGCTGATCCTCGACACGACGCTTGACGAGACGGTTGCCGAGCCGCCCCTCCCTTGGAGGAGTACGCGGACAACGTGACCGTTCTGCACGTGTACAACTTCGTCGGTGCCGGGGACATGCCGAACGCCGCCATGGACGCGCCGGTCAACGACACGCTGCCGTTGACCGTGTTGGTCTTCGGGACGCTGCTCGCGGCCGCGGGAGCCGTGGTGGCGGTGCGGCGCGCCAAGATCTGACCCTCGACGAGAGGCAAGTGACCGGAGAGGCTCGGCGCAAACGCCGGGCCTCTCTCGTTGTTAGGTCGAGGGCCGAGGTCGTCACTGCGTGCTGATGCGGTCGGCGAGGGTGGCCAGCATGGCCATCGCGGCCTCGGGTCGTTCCTCGAGGATTGCGCGCAGTGCCTCGCCGCCGATGACCAGCCCGCGAACGCCCTCGTCGCAGGCGATGACGGTCGCGGCGCGCGGTTGGGCGCGCAGGATGGCGAGCTCCCCGATGTGGTCGCCCGACGTGTAGGCACGGATCAGGCGCGCGTCCGGCCCATCCCCCTGCACGACGATGACGTCGCCGCGCACGATCACGACCAGCTCGTCACCGAGGTCGCCCTCGTTGACGATGGCCTCGTGAGGCGCGTAGATTCGCTCGCTCGCGGCCGCGGCGACGCGCTGGAGATCCTCGGGCGCCATCTGGCTGAAGATCGGCACGCGGCGCAGGAACAGCATGCGCTCGATCGCGCCGAGCGTCTGTTCGGTATCGGGCATGGCATCTCCTTGCGGTGGGTCGGATCCTGCCAGAAGGGCGCGAACGACAGGGTCGGGATCGGCGGACGCTTGGTCGGAGCTCGATCGAGGGTTGGCGGGCGGTGCCTCGCGCAGGGCACGGAGGGCCAGGCCGCGGATCCACGGGTCGGGATCGTCGGCCAGCGCGCGGAGTCCGTGTGTCGGGCCTCCTCCCTCCGGCTCTCGGTCGAGCAGTCGCGCGAGCGCAGGTCCCAGCCGTGGGTCACCGAGCGTGTCCAGCGCCTCGATGGCCTGGGCCCGGACGTCGGCATGGGGCGAGCGGAGGGCCCGCCTGATGGTGCCGCTGGCCTCGGGCGCGCCGAGGGCCGCAACGGCGGCCAGCACGCGTCGCTCCGCCTCGAGCCTTCGCTGCTGCACCACGAACGCGAGGAAGCCTTCCGCGTCTCCCATGTTGGCCGTCGGCGGCACGGCGTGGCGCCGCAGGTGATCGGCCCGACCGATAAGGGTCAGCGCCCACTCTCGTATCGCCTGCGAACTGGGCCGAGCGGCTCCCAGGCCCTCGACGGCCGCCTCCTGCGCTCGACCCGAGCCGTCGCGCAGGACGCTGAGCAGGCCCTCGGTGGCATCGGCTCGTCCGGCCAGGGCGCGCGCGGCGGCGTGCCGGACGGTCGCTGCGTTGTCGTCGAGCGCGGCAATGACCTGGGCGAGCGTGTGTTCCGGCCAGGCGGGCACCGCGGCCAGCGCTCGCATCGCCGCTGCCCGCACCGCGGGGGAGTGGTCCGTGGCGGCGGCGAGGACGTCATCGGAGAGGGTTGCGTCGGCGAGCCGAGCGTGGGCCTCCAGCGCGGCGATCCGGTCCGCCGCAGTCGGGGACCGCGCCAGCTCGTCGAGGAGAGCGCTGCCGGCGGCGGATTCGCCCGCCTGCGCCAGCCCGACGGCGACTTCGCCGCGAACCAGCGGATCTCGGTCCTCGGCGGCGGCGGGGGCCATCGCGAGAAACGCCTGCTGGTCGAGGTTGGCGATCCCTCGGATGGCGGCGGCGCGCACGGAGCCCTCGCTGTCCTCGAATGCGCCGACGAGATCCGGTACCTCCTCTCGATCTCCGAGCCGAGCGACGAGGTCGGCGGCCGTCCGTCGCGTGGCCGGATCGCGGGATGCCAAGCCCGCCGACAGCGCTGACCGCACGCCTGGATCGTGCGCCAGGGCCTCGATGCCCGGGCCGCCCTCGAGGACCTGCTCGGCCATCCCGGCGCGCAGGGTCGCAACGAGGGCATGGCCGTAGCGCGCCCGTATGCGGAGGACGATCCACGTCGCGCCGAGCGCGGCAAGCACTCCCATGACAAAGATCTGCGTCTCGGCCAGGAGCGCGCCGACCACGAGCAGCAGGATCCCCGACAGGCTCGTCCCCAGCTGCCCGGGCACTCCGTCGACGAAGGCCAGCACCTGAGCTCGCTGGCGCGCCGGCACGACGTTGTAGAGCGCGCTCCACGCCGCGTTCGAGACACCCCGTTGCGTGACCTGCTGAGCGAACCGGACGAAGAGGGCCGTCGCCAGGTTGAACTGGACGAGCCAGAGCGCGAATCCGGCGAGGTAGACGATCGGCAATGCGACCGCGGCACCCGCCACGCCGACCCTGGCGTAGAGCCGGTTGGCCACGAAGATCGAGACGAGGAACGAGACGCCGGTGACCGATGCCGACAGGAGGCCAAGCGCCGTGGCCAGGTCCGCTTCGGTCTCGAACGACTCACCCATGACGCGCAGGAACGGGAACGAGAGCGAGAAGAGCAGGACGGCGAACAGGACGTAGGCGGCGGCCACCAGGCGCATCATCGGCGAGCGCCGGACACTGTCGAAGCCGACCCGAAGCTCGGCTACCAGCGAGGCCGGCGGGGCGACCCGAGTGACCTGCTCCGTCGTACCGCCGACGGTCGACCAGACGAGCGCCGCGGCTCCGACGAGAAGAGCGGCGAACAGGACGAGCAGGGATTCGGTGCCCAGCAGGCGTGCAAGGGGCCCGGCCGCCAGCGTGCCCGCGAAACCCCCGAGGATCGCCGCACCCGTGCAGATGGGGAAGAGCCGCTTGGCCTGCCGGGCATCGAGGACGCCCCCGGCAACGGTCCACAGCACGGTGAGCAGCATCGCTCCGATGACGTACACGCTTACCCACACGACGGCCAGCACGGCGGGAGCGCCGCTCAGCACCGCAAGGCGCTCGAGCAGCATGATCAGCGCGAAGGCGATCAA
>DASVEH010000164.1:0-9210 GCA_036380655.1 Candidatus Limnocylindria bacterium
CAACGGCGCACCCGACCGGATCGCGAGCAGCGCGGCTCCGGGCTTGCCCTCCTTCAGGTGTCCGTCGCGCGAGCGCGTGCCCTCCGGGAAGATGCCGATCGGCCGTCCGTCGGCAAGGGCCTCCACCGAGAAGCGTTGAGCTGCCCGGTCCCGTTCGCCGCGACGGACGAAGTACACGCCCGACTGGGTGGCAAGCCAGCCGATGATCGGCCACCCGCGCATCTCGATCTTGGCCATGAAGTGGACGACCCGGCCCACCTGGTGGCCGGTGGCCCACCCGATGAGCGGCGGGTCGAGGTTCGAGCAATGGTTCGAGACCACGATGAACGCCCCGTCGCGCGGGATGTTGGTGGCACCCTCCACCCGCAGCCCGAAAAACAGCCGTCCGAGCCCGCCGGCGATCGCGGCGCCGGGATGGAAGAACCAGCTACTCATCGAGCGCCTCCAGCCGCTCCACGATCGCGTCGACGCAGGCATCGACGTCCAGCTCACCGGTGTCGAGGACCAGCGCGCCGCCCGGGATGCGGAGCGGCGCCACGGCACGGCCCGAATCTGCGGCGTCGCGGTGCCGGATTTCCTCCAGGTACTCCGGGAGCCGGTCGACGGCCCCCATCTCGGCGGCTCGGCGCGCGGCGCGCACCTCGGCGGCGGCGGACAGGTAGACCTTCAGCGTCGCATCCGGCAGGACGACGGTGCCGATATCGCGGCCCACCATCACGACGTCCCCGCGAAACGCGACGGACCGCTGGACTCCGAGCATCGCGTCCCGCACCTCGGCGTGGCGGCTCACCGCACTCACCGCCCGATCGACGCGCGGCTCACGGACCTCGATCGTGACGTCCCTGCCATCGAGAAGCACCGTCTCGAGCCGGTCCGTCTGGTCGGGCATCGGTCGCTCGACGGCGATCCGGCATGTCGACGCCAGCCTGCCGAGGCCGGCCCCGTCCTCCAGGTCGATCCCGTGCTCCAGCGCCGCCAGCGTCAGGGCGCGGTACATGAGCCCGGTGTCGACGAAGGTGGCACCGATGCGCTGCGCCAGCGCGAAGCCGACCGTGCTCTTTCCCGCGCCCGACGGCCCGTCGATGGCGACCGCGACGCTCATCGGCGTCGCTCCCCCACCAGCGACGCGACCTCGGCGGGGCGCAGGTGGCGCCACTCGCCGGAGCGCAGGCCGCTGATGCGCAGCGTCCCGAGACCGATGCGCACGAGCCGCTCGACGTGCGCGTCGACCGCGGTGAAGAGGCGCCGCACCTCGCGCTTGCGTCCCTCGCCGATGCGAACCTGGATCCAGGCCCCCTCCTCGTCCCGGTCGCGCTCCACCTCCGGCGGCGGCAATGCGAAGCGTGCCTGCGTCAGCCGCGCCAGGCCGTCGTCGAGCTCGACGCCCTCGCGCAGCCGCCCGAGCGTCGCCCGCGTCGGCGACGGCGCGACCAGGGCCGCGTACTCCCGCTGGTTCCCGTACCGCGGGTGGAGCACGCGATTGGCCCACTCGCCATCGTTGGTGAGGATCATGAGCCCCTCCGACTCGACGTCGAGCCGGCCCGCCGGCCAGAGACGCTCGTCGCCGACGTCGACCAGTCCCACCACCGACCGCCGGCCCCGCTCGTCATGGGCCGAGCTCAGGAACCCGCGCGGCTTGTGGACGGCGAGGTGGACGGCGCGCGACGCCGCCGGAAGAGGTCGCCCGTCGACCTCGATGCGATCGGTCGCCGGATCGGCCGATTGGCCGAGGACAGCCGGCGCGCCGTTGACGCGAACGCGGCCGTCGACGATGAGCCGCTCGGCGCCCCGCCGCGAGGCGACCCCGGCGCGAGCGATGAGCTTCTGGAGCCGCTCAGTCGCCATTGCCGGCGGGGGAAGGCTCGGTCAGGGCGGTGAGCTGGGCGGCGTCGGTCGAGAGGGCGGGAAGGTCGTCGAGCGAGGTGAGGCCGAAGCGCTCGAGGAAGGTGAAGGTGGTGCCGAAGAGGACCGGGCGGCCCGGCGTGTCGCGCCGTCCCACCTCGGCGACCAGCCGCCGATGGAGGAGCGAGCGGATGACGTAGTCGGAATCCACTCCCCGCACGCGCTCGACGTCGCCGCGCGTGCACGGCTGGCGGTACGCGACCACCGCCAGCGCCTCGAGCGCGGCCGGCGAGAGCCGCGACTCCTCGCGTGCCGCGTATGCGGCAAGGCGGGCGCCGACCTCCGGCGCGGTGACGAGCTGCCAGGCATCGTCGTGGTGCTGGAGGCGAATGCCCCGCTCGTCCTCGTCGAGCCGCTCGCGCAGCGACGAGAGCGCGGCCTCGGCCTGGAGCCGAGGCACGCCGGCCAGCTCGCCCAGCTCGGTCGAGCTCAGCGGGCGCTCGGCGATGAAGAGGAGCGCCTCGTAGTACACGGCGAGGTCGTCGGGCAGGTCGAGCTCGCTCACGTCCCCGACTCCGGCAGCGTCTCGACGACGATCGGACCGAACAGCTCGTCCTGGCGGGCGATCACCTGGCGGCGGCGCACCAGCTCGAGGGTGGCGAGGAAGGTCACGGCCGCCTCGGTCCGCGAGCGACAGCGCGCCAGGATCGTCTGCAGCACGACTCGGCCGCTCCGCGAGAGAGCCTTGCGGAGGACCCCGATCTGCTGCCCGATCGTGATCTCGCGCGCCACGATCTCGGGCGGCGGCGCCACCGGCTCGGGAATGGCCGCCAGCCGCTCCAGCGCCGAGACCAGCACCCCCACCGGCATCGGCTCGGTGGGCGCCTCGGGCAGGTCCGACTCGCGCGGCTCTCGACGCATGAGCGGCGCCACGCCGTCACGCTCGCCGAGCGACCGGGACGCGTCGCGCAGGGCGCGATATTCCAGCAGGCGGCGGCGCAGCTCGTCCTCGTCCGGCTCGTCGGTACCGTCGGGCAGCGGCGGGAGCGGCTCGGCGGGAAGCATGCGCTTCGACTTCAGGAAGATGAGCTGGGCGGCGATCGACACGAACTCCGAGAGGTTGACCACGTCGACCGGATGGCTGGCAAGGTGCTCGACGTAGGCGTCGGCAACCTCGGCCAGCGGGACGGTCAGCACGTCGAGCTGTCGCGACTCGATCAGGTGCAGGAGCAGCTGCAGCGGGCCCTCGAACACCGGCAGCGCCAGCGTGAAGGTCTGCTGGCCGACCGGCACCGCGACGGCTGCATCGGCCTCGACGGCGATCGGCTGCATGCCGTCAGCTTGCGTCATCGGCCTTCCTCAGCGCCTCCAGCAGGCGCCCGTCGGAGTCGGGAACGGTGCCGATGATGAAGGCGGCGACCCTGGCAGGGCATCCGGCCCCCCGGGCGAGATCCGCCGAGAGGGCCTCGTGGTGGAGGTAGAGATGGAAGGCGTGCCGCCACGAGGTCGGCTCCGGACGAGCCAGGCGGCGAAGGACCGATGGCGCCAACGCCTCGAGCAGCACGCCGGCCACCCGGTGCCAGAGCCGCATGCGCCTGCCCTTGGCGGCATCGTGCAGCAGCGCCGCGGCGAGCAGGTCGGGGTCATCCTGCCCGGCGCGCAGCAGCTTCTCCGTCACGTCCAGGCCATGGCGCCGGTCCGCGACCGGCATCGCCTCGAACAGCGCGACGGCCGTCGGCGGCAGGATGCGGCGCGCCAGTGCCGCCTCCTCGGGATCGACCCGCGCCCGCACATGGGCGACGAACTGCCCGACCCTATGCACCGATGAGGACCTGCGTGATCGGCCCGGCCAGCCCGAGCAGAGCCCGGAGCGGGCTCTGCGGAAGGAAGATGAGCAGGAGGAGCAGGATGACCCCGTATGGGGCGTACTGCTGCACCATCATCGCCTGTCGCGGCGGCAGGAAGGCGAGGGCCACGTTGTAGCCGTCGAGCGGCGGAATCGGGATCAGGTTGAAGATCGCGAGCAGGATGTTCAGCTGGACGATGAGCGCCACCAGCCGCAGGAAGAAGCTCTCGTCGACCCCCGCGATCGCCATGACGCGGAAGATGACCGCGAAGACGAGGGCGACCGCGACGTTCGCGATCGGTCCGGCGAAGGCGACGAACGCCATCGAGCCGCGGCCGCCGCGCAGCGCGGCCGGGTTCACCATGACCGGCTTCGCCCATCCGAAGCCGGCGACCACCAGCATGAGCGCGCCGATCGGGTCGATGTGGGCGATCGGGTTGAGCGTCAGGCGGCCCATCGCCCGCGGTCGGCGGTCGCCCAGGTTGTCGGCCACCAGGGCATGGCTGAACTCGTGGAAGGTCAAACCGACGAGCAGCGCGACGACGCCCGCAATGAGCTGTTCGATCGAGAGGTTCCCGAATCCCATTCAGGCCAGCCGCGGGAGCAGGTCGCCGAGCAGGGTCACCAGGCTGGCGGCGCCGACGCGGCCCATCTCGATGACCTCTTCATGCGTGGCGCCGGCTTCGACGTCGTCGGTCGCCTTGTTGGTGATGAGGCTGAAGCCGAGCACTCGCGTCCCGGCATGGCGCGCCACGATCGCCTCGTGCGCGGTGCTCATGCCGACCGCGTCGGCGCCGAGCGAGCGCAGCATCCGCATCTCGGCGCGGGTCTCGTAGGCCGGCCCCGACAGCATCACGTACACGCCCTCGCGCAGCGCGATGCCGGTCCGCTCGCCCGCCTCGCGCGCGGCGCGCCGCAGCTCGGGGTCGTAGGCGTCGGCCATCGGCGGGAAGCGCGGGCCGAAGCGGTCCAGGTTGGGACCGAGCAGCGGATTGTCTCCGGACAGGTTGATGTGATCGCCGATGAGCATCACGTCGCCCGGCTCGAAGTCGGGGTTGAGCCCGCCGGCCGCATTGGTGAGCACTACCGTATCGACCCCGAGCGCCAGGACGGCGCGCAGGAGGAGGGTCGCCTCGCGATGCGAGTAGCCCTCGTACGGGTGCGCCCGTCCGGAGAGCACGATGGCCGGCGTGCCGCCCACCGCTCCGGCCACGAGCTCGCCGGCGTGGCCCTTGACGGCGGCACCGGGAACGTGCGGGATGTCGCGGTAGCTCAGGCGCAGCCGCGGCTCCGGGTCGAGCAGCTCGACCACGCCGCCGAGGCCGGAGCCGAGCACGGCGGCGATACGCGGCCGCTCCAGCCGGGGCTCGGACTCGAGGTGGCGCCGCACCGCCTCGGTCGCCTCGCCGATGCGCCTGTCGAGCTCCGAGCCGTAAACGTTGTCCGAGAGCGTGCCGAGGGTGGTCCCGGCCACCTACATCCGCTCCAGGAGGTCGCGCTTCTTGGCCTCGTACTCCTCGGGCGTGATGAGCCCCTTGTCGCGCAGGCCGGCCAGGCGCTCGAGCGTCGCGCCGAGGTCGTCGGCCGCGTTCCGCGGCTCCGGCGCGGGCGCGACGGCCGGCGCGGTATCGCCGTGGATCGCCACGCGGTCCGATCCGGCGCGCGGCGCCATCGGCTCCGCCGGCTGGAGGTCGGGCATGGCCGCCGAGCGCTGGTAGCGCGGCCGGGCAAGGTCGGGCTGCTCGAGCATCTGCTTCTGGTCGAACATTGCCTTCTTGAATTCCACGGGGTCGGCGATCATCGGGAAGTCGGCGAGGTTGTTCCCACCCGCCTCCTCGGCCGCGGTCAGGATGTCGAGCGTGCCGAAGCCGAAGATGCGGCCGAACAGGCTCTGGTCCAGTCGCGCGTCGTTGATCTTCTCGAGGCTCGAGTCGGAGACGCTCTTGTTGAGCACGCCCTCGGCGCGCATGACGCGCCGTGTCGTGATGAGCCACTCCTGGTTGCGCCAGTCCCACAGGACGAAGCCGATCCACCCGAGGGCGGCGATGAGGCCGACGATGGACACGATGGTCAGGATGCCGTCGAGCGTGCTTCCGCCGATCGGGTCCTGCTGGCCGTTGAGGAAGATGACGAGCGCCAGCGCCACGATCGCCAGCACGATCCAGAGCCATGTCCGCGCGATCACCGCGAACCAGTGCTGGCGGCTCTCGTAGACGACCTCCTCGCCACGGCTGAGGAGGTTCCGCGCGTAACTCATCGGCTTCTTGCGCTCCGCTTCAGGCTCTCGGATGCGCCCGCGCGTAGACCTCGCGGACGCGCTCGCCGGTCAGGTGGGTGTAGAGCTGGGTGGTGCTGATGCTAGCATGGCCGAGCAGGGCCTGGACCACCCGCAGGTCGGCTCCCCCCTCGAGGAGATGGGTGGCGAAGCTGTGCCGAAAGGTGTGTGGCGTCACCCGCTGGTCGACCCCGGCCACCTCCGTCCAGCGCTTCACGAGCTTCCATACCGACTCCCGGCTCAGGCGCTTCCCCCGCTTCCCGACGAACACTGCGGGGCTCGGCCTGCCGGCCGTCCACTCGCTGCGCGGGCCGGACCGATACCGATGCAGGCGCTCGCGAGCCTCGTCTCCCATCGGCACCCGGCGCTCCTTGTTGCCCTTGCCGATGACCCTGACCTGCTGGCCCGCGAGGTCGACCCGATCGGTGTCGAGCCCGACGAGCTCGCTCACCCGCAGGCCGCAGCCGTAGAGCAGCTCGAGGATGGCACGGTCGCGGATGCCGATGAGGTCGTCGGCCGGTGGCGCGTCCAGGATGCTGGCCACGTCCTCGGGGGCGAGGACATCGGGCAGATAGCTGCCGGGGCGTGGGGCGTCGACGAGGGCGGGCACGTCACGGGTGGCGAGCCCCTCGCGGAGCGCGAAGCCGTAGAAGCTGCGAACCGCCGCGCTCTTGCGCGCCTGCGTGCTGCCCCGAGCGCCGGCGCGCTGCAATCCGGTCACGAAGTCCAGGAGCGGCTGCGGATCGTCCCGCCATCTCGTGTCGGCCACCTCCGCGAACTGGGCCAGGTCGTTCCGATAGGCCCTGATGGTCAGCGGCGAGAGGCCGCGCTCGACACGGAGCTCCTGGAGAAAGGCGTCGACCGCCGTCACCAGCGCCGGGTCCGCCCTGCCCGCACGGATGGCCGCGGTCATCGTCCGGCAGCTCCGCGAAGGAGGGCCTCGGCCGCGGCGCGCGCCTCCTCCCCCGCCTTCGCCCCACCCAGCATCGCCGCAAGCTCGACCGTTCGCTCCGGCTCGCCCAGGAGGCGAGCCTCGGTGGTCGTGCGACCGTCGACCTCCCGTTTGCCGACGACGATGTGCGCGTCGGCATGAGCGGCGACCTGCGGCAGGTGCGTGACGCAGAGCACCTGGTGGAAGCGGCTCAGCGCGTGCAGGCGCTCCCCCAGCGCCGACGCGTTCCGCCCGCCGACTCCGGCGTCGATCTCGTCGAAGACCAGCAGCGGCGTCTCGTCGGCTGCCGCCAGGACGACCTTGAGCGCCAGGGAGAGGCGGCTAGCCTCGCCCCCCGATGCGATGCGGGCCAGGGGGCGAGGCGGCTCACCGGCATTCGGCGCGAACGTGAAGGTCACCCGGTCCGCGCCGGTGGAGCCGATCTCGCCGGCCTCCAGCTCGATCCCGAAGGCTCCGGACGTGAGTCCGAGCGGCGGCAGCTCCTCGTTCACTGCGCCGGCCAGCCGCTCGGCAGTCGATCGGCGAGCGGTGGACAACGCGGCCGCGGCCTCCTCGAGGGCCGCGCGCCGCTCGGCCTCCTCGGCGCGCAGTCGCTCACGCGCCCCCTCCTGGTTCTCGAGCGCCTCGAGCTCCGCGGATGCCGATGCGCCGAAGGCGATGACCGCATCGATCGTCTCGCCGTACTTGCGCCGCAGGTCGTAGAGGAGGGCGAGCCGCTCCTCCGCCGCCGCACGGCTGGCGGGATCGAGGTCGACGCCGTCCGCGACAGCGCCGGCGTCGCGTGCCAGCTCGGCGGCCTCCGCGGCCAGGCCGGAGGCTCGTTCCGCGAGTGCGACGAACCGCTCGTCGTGCTGGGCGGCGGTCGAGAGGCCGCGTTCCGCCGCCGCCAGCGACTCGCCGGCGCCGCCGTCGTCGCGCAACGCCGCGACTGCCTCCGCCGCGGACCGTGCGATGAGCTCCGCGTGCTCGGCGGCACGCAGCTGCGCCTCCAGCTCGGCGTCCTCGCCGGGGCGCGGCGCGGCGCCCTCGATCTCACCCGCCTGGTGGCGCAGCAGCTCGACACGCCGCGCCAGCTCGTGGGCATCGGTCAGTAGCTCCGCCGCCGCCGCGACTGTCGCCCGCCAGGCCCGGTGTCGCTCCTCGACCTCGGCCCGGAGCGCCTCGTGCCCGCCGAAGCCGTCGAGGAGGGCCAGCTGGCGCATCGGCTCGAGCAGACGCTGCTGGTCGTGCTGGCCGTGGATCTCGCCGAGCCTGGTCCCGAGGCCTGCCAGCCCGCCGACCGTCACGGCACGGTCGTTGAGGCGCGCCACCGAGCGGCCATCGGCACCGACCTCTCGGCGCACGATCACGCTCCCCTCGCCCGCGGCGACGATCTCGGCCATCGGGTCGTCCGCCGGCAGCGTCGGGGCGTCGAAGATGGCCTCGACCCGGGCGGCATCGGTCCCCGAGCGCACCTGGTCGGTGGCCGCCCGTGCGCCGAGCGCCAGCGCGACGGCATCGACCACCAGCGACTTCCCCGCCCCGGTCTCGCCCGTCAGGACCGTGAAGCCGTCGCCGAGCGCCAGGCGCACCGACTCGACGACCGCCAGGTTCTCGACCGTCAGCTCTCGCAATGCCATCAGAAGAGTGCCATCAGTACGGCAGCAGGCTGGCCTTGGTGCGCAGCAGGTCGTAGAACGGCGTCGCTCCGGCAGGCTCGAGCAGCCGCAACGGCTCGGTCAGCGCGCGCACCTCGACCCGGTCGCCGGCGGCCAGCTCCATGTCCCACTGGCCGTCGATGCTCACGATCGCCGGGTCGGCCGCCTCGCGCAGGGTCAGGCTGACGACGTGGTCCTCGCCGGCCACCACGCTGTGCAGCGGCGACAGGTAGGACGCCACCGGCGTGATGATCATGTTCCGCAGCCGGGGGTCCAGGATCGAGCCGCCCGCACTGAAGCTGTACGCGGTCGAGCCGGTCGGGGTGGCGACCACGACCGCATCGGCGACGTAGGTGGCCAGGTGAGAGCCGGAGACCTCGACCTCCAGGCGGATCATGCGCACCCGTCGCCCTCGCGCGACGACCACCTCGTTCAGGCAGGCGTGACGTTCGGCCACGCTGCCGTCGGGCCGAACGATCGCCGCCTCGATCCTGAACCGGTCCTCGACCGTGTACTCGCCGGCCACCACCTGGTCGAGTGCCGACTCCAGCCCATCGGTCTCGACCTTGGCGAGGAAGCCGACGCGACCCAGGTTGATGCCGAGGGCCGGCACGCCCGTCTCGCCGATGGCGCTGGCGCTGCGCAGGAAGGTCCCGTC
>DASVEH010000165.1:0-7870 GCA_036380655.1 Candidatus Limnocylindria bacterium
CGGCGTCATCGCCAACTCCCTCAACAAGGAGACCGGGCCGGTGGCCGCCATCCGGATCGTCGGACGCGAGGACGAGGAGCTGATGCTCATCACCGAGCTCGGCACCATCCTCCGCACCGAGGTCGGCGGGATCAACCGATATCGCCGCGCTTCACGCGGCGTGACCGTCATGAAGCCGGCGGCCGACGATCGCATCGTCTCGATCACCGTGTTCGTGGACAACCGCATTCCCGAGGAGCTCGTCGAGGCCGAATAGGTCACGCGGTTCGGACCAGAGCCAGGACCGCGCCGCGAAGGGAGGCGTACCGCTCGGCCGCGACGCCACCGGGGAGCCGTCCTGGCAGCAGCAGGGCGGTGACATGCCGAAAGATCATGGCGCGGAGAAGGCACTGGCCGATCTCGGCCCGACCCGCCACTGCCTCGAGCAGGGCGAGGTCGGCACCCTCCCAGACGACCGCATCGGCGACGATCACGCCGATGGCGTAGCCCGCCGGACGCCAGTACGGCGAGAAGTCGATGACGGCCGGTGCCAGGCCATCGGCGAAGAGGACGTTGCCGGTCAGGTCGCCGTGAATCAGCTGCGGGGCCACGCGAACCGGCCGGCGCGCCTCGAGCAGCTCGCCGAGGATGGGATCCGCGGAGCCGAGCCCCGTCGGCATCGGCTCCTCCTCCCAGGCGATGCGGTCGGCGCGTGCCCAGGCATCACCCCGAGGGATGGGCAGCGGATGAACGAGGCTCGGCGGAAGCGCCTCGAATGCGGCGTGGAGCGCATCGGCCACCGAGATGATCTCCCGCCAGCGCCTGGACCGGTGCGCTCCAGCCAGGTAGTCACGCGCGAACCAGCCGTCCACGACGAACGAGCCGTCGAGTGCCCGCTGCGGGCGCTGGATCCGGAACCCTGTCTCCTCGAACGGCGAGAGGACCAGCTCTTCCCATTCCAGCCACGACGAGTCGGCCGCGGCCCGCTTCAGCACGCGGTCGCCGACCTGCCACGCGTCACCGGTACCGGGCAGCCGATGGGGAGCATCGGTCAGACCGAAGGCCGCAAGAACCGAGCGAGGCGGAGGTTGGGGTCGCATACCGTGTCAATGATGGGCCCAGCCGCTAGAATCGGCCGTGCCTCACCGCCCCGCGGAGATCGACGTGTACGCCGACGAGTTCAGCATCTACGCCGGCAACGCCAACAAGCCGCTTGCCGAACGGATCACGCGCTACCTCAAGACCCAGCTGGGTGAGGTCGAGGTCTTCCAGTTCGCGAACGAGAACATCTTCGTGCGCGTGATGGAGAACGTCCGCGAGCAGGACGTCTTCCTGGTCCAGCCGACGAGCCGGCCGGTGAACCAGTCGATCATGGAGCTGCTGATCATGATCGACGCCTTCAAGCGCGCGTCGGCGGGGCGGATCACCGCGGTCATCCCGCACTACAGCTACGGCCGCTCGGACAAGAAGGACCAGCCGCGGGTGCCGATCACGGCACGCCTCATCGCCGACATGCTGACCGTGGCCGGCGCGGATCGCGTGCTCACCATGGACCTCCACCAGGGGCAGATCCAGGGCTTCTTCAGCATCCCCGTCGACGAGCTCACCGCCGTGAACCTGATCTGCGCCCACATCAAGGCCAAGCAGCTCGACGACATCGTCGTCGTCTCGGAGCTCGGCTTCGCCAAGAAGGCTCGCAACTTCGCGGAGCTGCTGTCGGCGCCGCTGGCGATCGTCGAGAAGCGGCGCCTCGGCAACGAGGACCGCACCGAGGTGATGAACATCATCGGCGAGGTCGGGGGCAAGACGGCCGTCATCATCGACGACGAGGTGGACACCGCCGGATCGCTGATGGAGGCGGTCGGTGCGCTCCAGGCGGCGGGCGCACGCGCGATCTACAGCTGCGCCACGCACGGCGTCTTCTCGGGCTCGGCACTGGAGCGCATCGCCGAGTCCGCGATCACCGAGGTGATCGTGACCGACACGATCCCGCTGCCGCCGGAGGCCGATGACCCCAGGATCACCGTCCTCAGCGTGGCCCCCCTCTTCGGCGAGGCGATCAAGCGAATCCACCGCGGCGAGAGCGTCGGCGCCCTCTTCAGCTCCGAGGTCCAGATGGTCGAGGAGATGACGTTCTGGGACGAGGACGGAGATGCCGAGGAAGACGACGAGCCGATACCGGAGCCCTTTCGAGTGAGCGCCAGCGGGTGATCGGTTGAGCGACGTCAGGCTCGGCGTCCTGCTCTGGAGCCAGGCGACCGATTGGGCTTCCTTCGAGCGCGCGGCAATCCGAGTCGACGAGCTCGGGTACGACTCGCTCTGGACCTGGGATCACCTGTACGCCATCTTCGGCGACCCGTATCAGCCGACGTTCGAAGGCTACGCGGCGCTCGCCGCCTGGGCCAAGGTCACCCGGCGAGCGAAGCTCGGCCTGCTGGTCGGCGCCAACACGTTCCGCAATCCCGGGCTCGTGGCCAAGCTGCTCACGACCATCGACCATGCCAGCGACGGCCGCGCCATCTGCGGCATCGGCGGTGCCTGGTTCGAGCTCGAGCACACCGCCCATGGCATCGAGTTCGGCTCGGGCGTCGGGCAGCGCCTCAACTGGCTCGATGAGTCGGTGTCCGCCCTGCACTCGCTGTTCGCCGGCGAAGAGGTGACCTCGGCCCCCGGCGGCCGTTACCAGTTCGAGGGCCTCCGCCTCGAGCCACCCCCGCTCCAGGCTCGCCTGCCGATCATGATCGGTGGGTCCGGCGAGAAGAAGACGCTGCGCACGGTGGCGAAGTACGCGGACCAATGGAACGCGATGGGCAGCGTCGAGAAGCTGCGCCACAAGGATGGTGTGCTCCGCGCGCACTGCGACGCCGTCGGCCGCGACGAGGCGGAGATCACCCGCACGGTGGGCTGCAAGCCGATCATTCGCGACACCGAGGCCGAGGCGCGGCGCGTCTGGGAGTCGCAGATGGCCCACAACCGAACGCCGATGGCGAACGTGGCCGCCGACGACACGTTCTGGGTGGGCACGCCAGGGCAGATCGCGGAGCGCATGAGGGCCTGCGTCTAGATCGGCTTCTCGACGTTCCTCGCCGAGATGGCCGCGCCGTACGACGACGAGACGCTGGAGCGCTGGATCAGCGAGGTCAAGCCGATGGTGGACGCCGCCGGCTGAGCTCGGGCGCCGCGCACCGGCCGGCGTCGACTGCGGGACTTCGTGGGTGATCGGGCTATACTCGCCGCCCGATGTTCAAATTCCTGTCCCGCCTGGGGGACTCCAACGAGCGAGAGATCCGAGCTCTCCAGCCGCTCGTGGACCGGATCAACGCGATCGAGCCGGAGATCCAGGCACTCAACGACGCCGAGCTGGCCGGCAAGACCGACGCGTTGCGCGCGCGCCTGCGAGAGCAGGTCGGGGAGATCATGGAGCCGATCGAGCTGCGCGCCACCGATCCGGACGAGGATGCCGCCGAGTCGGCGCTGGCCGGAGCCGATGCGGCCCGTCTCGCCGACGCACTGAAGCGGCAGCGCGAAAGCGAGCTGGCCCGCATCAACGAGGCCCTCGAGGAGATCCTGCCGGAGGCGTTCGCATCGGTCCGGGAGGCGATGGTGCGGGCGCTCGGCAAGCGGCACTACGACGTGCAGCTGATGGGCGGGATCGTGCTCCACCGAGGCGCGATCGCCGAGCAGCGAACCGGCGAGGGCAAGACGTTCGTGGCGCCACTGGCGGCGTTCCTCAACGCGCTCGTCGGACGCGGCGTCCACGTCGTGGATCCCAACGACTACCTGGCCAAGCGCGATGCGCAGTGGGTGGGCGCCGTCTTCCATCGGCTCGGGATGAGCGTCGGGAGCATCCAGCACGAGGGTGCCTTCGTCTTCGACCCGGACTTCCCGGCCACCGACGAACGGCTGCGCGACCTGCGACCGGTCACCCGCCAGGAGGCGTACGCCGCCGACGTCACCTACGGGACGAACAACGAGTTCGGCTTCGACATGCTGCGCGACAACCTCGCCGTCGACCTGGCGGCACGGGTGCAGCGCGGCCACTTCTACGCGATCGTGGACGAGGTCGACAGCATCCTCATCGACGAGGCGCGCACCCCGCTCATCATCAGCGGCAATGCCGAGGAGTCGGCCGACAAGTACCTCCAGTTCGCCGGCCTCGTCCCGCGCCTGAAGGCCGAAGAGGACTACGTCGTCGACGAGAAGTTCAAGCAGGTGGCGATCACCGAGGCCGGCACCGACAAGATGGAGCGCTGGCTCGGCGTCGAGAACATGTTCGCCGACGACTTCAGCCTCGCGCGCCACCTCGAGCAGGCCCTCAAGGCGCAGGTCCTCTACCAGAAGGATCGCGACTACGTCGTCAAGGATGGCGAGGTGATCATCGTCGACGAGTTCACCGGCCGTCTCATGCCCGGGCGACGCTGGTCCGAGGGACTGCACCAGGCCGTCGAGGCCAAGGAGGGCGTCGCCGTTCGCAACGAGCAGCGGACCCTCGCGACGGTCACCTTCCAGAACTACTTCCGCATGTACGACAAGCTGGCCGGCATGACGGGCACCGCCGAAACGGAGGCGGAGGAGTTCAGCAAGATCTACGGCCTCGAGGTGGTGGTCATCCCCACCAACCGCGAGATGATCCGCGCCGACTACGCCGACCTCATCTACGCGAAGCAGAGCGGCAAGTGGAACGCGGTCATCGACGAGATCGAGGAGGAGCACAACAAGGGTCGCCCGGTCCTGGTCGGCACCATCAGCGTCGAGGTCAGCGAGACGCTCGGCGAGCTGCTCAAGCG
The DNA here is from genome assembly GCA_036380655.1 of Candidatus Limnocylindria bacterium. GTDB lineage: Bacteria > Chloroflexota > Limnocylindria > QHBO01 > QHBO01 > JACDBZ01. The sequence goes on from DASVEH010000165.1 coordinate 4,767, forward strand.
ACGCGGGATCAAGCACAACGTCCTGAACGCGAAGCTCCACGAGCGGGAGGCGGAGATCGTCGCCCAGGCCGGCCGCTCCGGCGCCGTGACGATCGCCACCAATATGGCCGGCCGCGGGACCGACATCCTGCTCGGCGGCAACCCGGAGGTGCTGGCGGCCGACCTCCTCCACAAGCGCGGCACGAACGTGATCGAAGCGACGCCGGAGCAGTACGCCGATGCGCTGGCGGAAGCCGAGCGCCTCTGCGCCGAGGACAAGGAGAAGGTGCTCGCCGCCGGCGGTCTCCACATCGTCGGCACCGAGCGCCACGAGTCGCGCCGGATCGACAACCAGCTCCGCGGACGCGCCGGTCGCCAGGGAGACCCGGGAAGCTCCCGCTTCTACCTGTCCCTCGAGGACGACCTGATGCGGCGCTTCGCCAACGACCGGGTGCAGGGCATCATGCGGACGCTCGGCTTCACCGAGGACACCGCCCTCGAGTCCAAGATGGTGAGCCGCACCATCGAGAACGCCCAGACCCGGGTCGAGGGCTACAACTTCGACACGCGCAAGCACGTCGTCGAGTACGACGACGTCATCAACCGCCAGCGCGAGACGATCTACCGGGAGCGCGACCGCATCCTGCGGTCCTCGAACCTGGGGCCCACCATCGAGGCCATGCTCGACGACGAGGTCGCCTCCCTGGTCACCGACCACACGGCCGCCGAGTACGCGAGTGACTGGAACCGCGACGGTCTCAAGACCCAGCTCACCACGATGGTCCCGTCATTGACCGATGCGGACCTGCGCACGATCGACGACGCCCGCGAGCCCGGAGCCCTCGTGACCTCTCTGACGGAGCTTGTGCGCGATCGCTACGAGCGCAAGCGCGCCGAGGTCGGCGAGCCGGGGATCGGCGTCCTCGAGCGGCTGGTCCTGCTCCGCGTGATCGACTCCCTGTGGGTCGAGCACCTCACCGCCGTCGACGACATGCGGCGGGGGATCGGCCTGCGCGCCTACTCTCAGCGTGACCCGCTCAACGAGTTCAAGATCGAGGCGTACCGGATGTTCGACGAGCTCAAGTCGACCATCCGCCACGACGTCACCCACACCATCTTCCGGGTCACCGTCCAGCCGCAGCAGGCGCATCGACACCCGGTCCCACGCAACGTGATCGAGGGCCGCGCCGAGGTGGGCGGCACGCAGGCGGTGCAGGCGGGCGGCACGGACGGGGACGGTCGCAACGGCGGCGGCTCGCGAGAGCCGCTGCGTGCGGGCCCCAAGGTCGGGCGCAACGATCCGTGCTGGTGCGGCTCCGGCAAGAAGTACAAGAAGTGCCATGGGGCGTGACGGAGCGTCCTCGGCCGGCTGACGACGGCACCAGGAGCGTATGGCAACGCGACGAGCCTATGAGCTCTCTTCGTCATCGGTTCCATAGCGCTGGCGTCGGCGGCGCCAGAGGCGAACCGGGAACAGCACGACGCACGCGATGGCGATGATCGCGACGATGAAGAGGAACGGATCCGGCACCCGTGGATGATGCCCGAGACGTCCGCATTTCGTGCGGGGTTGCGATATCTGACCGACCCGCTACGATGGGCGAAACGATCGTCGCGAGGTCAATCCGGGCCCCCTCGCGATCCCGCTAGGTGGAGGGATTCGTGAAGCAACTGACCGCACCACCAAGGGCCTCAGTGCCGCTCCCCGTCAGCACGGCGGCTCACCTTCCACCGGTCACCCGCTTCCGAGATCCAGACCTCCCCTACGAAGACCTCATCATGTGCGAGCGCGATTGCATGCGCTGCACGTATGCCGCGACGCTCGACTGCGACGGCAACTGCGGGATCTGCCCACGCCAGAGCTACTGCCCCTGCGTAAACCCGGCCAAGGTACGCGCGAAGGGCAACCGGCTGGCCGAGATGGCGGAGCTTCCGCTGGTGGCATCGATTGGACGCAATTAGGGACGAGGCGCAGCGCCTGGCACGCCTGATCTCGGAAACCTCGGTGCGTCTTTGACCACGACAGCAAAGAGGCAGAGCTCGCCGAGCTGACCGAACGCTCGGCCGACCCGAATCTGTGGGACGACCCCGCCGCGGCGCAGGCGACGATGCGCCGTGCCGAGGAGCTGCGGTCCGAGATCGAGGCCTGGCGGTCGATGGGCGATCGGGCATCGGGCCTGGCCGAGATGGCCGAGATGGCGGCCGCCGATCCCGACGAGGCGGCCAGCCTCCAGCCGGATCTCGAGCGTGACCTGGCCAGCCTCCAGGCCGACTGGGGCCGCATGGAGCAGCAGCTGCTGCTGGGCGAGCCATTCGACGAGCGCGGCGCGATCGTATCGATCCATGCCGGCGCCGGGGGGACCGAGAGCCAGGATTGGGCGGAGATGCTGCTGCGCATGTACCTGCGCTGGGCCGAGCGCCATCGGTTCAAGACCGAGATCCTGGAGGCCACCGAGGGCGAAGGGGCCGGACTGAAGAGCGTCAGCTTCACCATCGACGGCCGCTGGGTGTACGGGCGGCTGCGCAGCGAGCGCGGAGTGCACCGGCTGGTGCGGATCAGCCCGTTCGACTCGCAGAAGCGGCGACACACCACCTTCGCCCTCGTCGAGGTCATGCCCGAGGTCCCGGAGGACGCGGCGATCGAGATCGACGACAAGGACCTTCGCGTCGACACGTACCGCGCCAGTGGCGCCGGCGGCCAGCACGTCAACAAGACCGACTCGGCGGTGCGCCTCACGCACCTGCCGACCGGCATCGTCGTCGCGGTCCAGAGCGAGCGCAGCCAGCACCAGAACCGCGACCGGGCCATGTCGGTCCTGCGGGCGAAGCTCATCGAACGGCAGGAGGAAGACCGCGAGGCCGAGATGGCGCGCCTGCGCGGCGAGCATGTCGAGGCCGGCTGGGGAAACCAGATCCGAAGCTACGTGCTGCAGCCCTACACGATGGTCAAGGACCTGCGCACCGGCGTGGAGACCTCCAACCCGACCGCCGTGCTGGACGGCGACCTGGACGCCTTCATCGAGGGCTACCTGCGCTCGCGCGTGGGTCCCGGCGACGGGGAGCCGACCGCCGCCTAGGCCGACAGCACCGACTCGGAGCTCGAGGGCTCCTCGTCGTCGTGCGCG
>DASVEH010000166.1:0-2444 GCA_036380655.1 Candidatus Limnocylindria bacterium
ACCGGTCCCGACGCCAATTGCGTCGCGATCGCGATGAGGTCGTCGGCATGCGCTTCCGGCGACGCATCTGCCCCCGGCGGCCACGCCCCCGCGCCATGGAACCGACGGCTGTAGGCAACGAACCGGTGGCCTCCCGCAAACGCCTCTTGCTGTGGCGCCCAGTACCGAATGTCCGACGCGCCGCCGTGCGAGAACACGATGGGCTCGCCCGATCCCTTCTCGAGGTATTCGAGCTCCACACCGTTGACGGCGAGCAGCCCCGTGCGCGTCATGTCCGAAAGCGTACGCGACGCACGCGCAGCTCCAACTGGGGCGTCCTTCACGGCCCGAAAGATGACAGCTTTGCGCCGGCGAGCGGCTACTGTGAGCGGCATGAGTGAACAGGGGTGGCGGGAATTCCTTTCCGCCGATGGTGTCGATGATTGGGTGATCCTCCACGGGGGACCCACCGCCGTCTTCAGGGTCGGATCGCTGCAGGAGGCTGCGCGACTGGCGGCCGCGATTGCCGAGGTGCCGGGCCTCGAGCGACGAACGCTGCTGACCGCGGCCTCCGACCGCCTCACCGTGAAGCTCACTCGGGAGATGTGGGGCACCGAGGCGAAGCACGTCGAGGTGGCTCGAGCCATTTCGGGCGTTGCGCGCCAGCACGGCGCCACCTCAGACCGAGGCGCGATCCAGGAAGTCCAGCTGGCGGTGGCTGCCAAGCCTGGTGAGATCGACCTGGGCTTCTGGCGGACCGTCCTCGGCTACGCGCCGCTGCACGAGGACAACTGCATCGACCCGCTCGGCCAGGGCTCCACCGTTTGGATGCAGGACCTGGATCCGAATAAGCCGCTTCGCCACGCCATGCATGTGGACGTCTCGGTCGCCCATGACCATGCCGAGGCACGGATGCAGGCCGCCGTGGCCGCCGGTGGACGGGTCGTGGACGACTCGAGCGCACCGGGTGCCTGGATCCTCGCCGATCGCTCCGGCAACAAGGTGTGCATCGCCGCCTGGCCGGATGGGGCGCCCACCCCCGAGTCGGACGAGCCTGCCTGACACCCGACCGAGCATCGCTGTCGGGGAGCCTTCGCGCCGACGAGGCCGGATGGGATCGGCTGCATCTGGCACCATGCCGGAGTGACCCAGCGAGCCCCTGACCCGAGCCGGAACGGCGACTTCGTCCACCTCCACGTCCATTCCGAATTCAGCCTGCTCGACGGCCTCTCCCGCATTCCGGAGATGACGCAACGGGTCGCGAACCAGGGGATGCCGGCGCTGGCGCTGACGGACCACGGAAGCATGTACGGGGTCATCCCGTTCTACGCCGCGGCCAAGAAGGCGGGCATCAAGCCGATCATCGGTGTCGAGGCCTACGTCGCCCCTCGCGGCATGACCCAGAAGGAGGGCAAGCTCGACGCCGACTACCACCACATGATCCTGCTGGCCAAGGACGACGTCGGCTACAAGAACCTGCTGGCCCTCACGACCGCCGCGCACCTCGACGGCTACTACTACAAGCCTCGTATCGACAAGGAGCTGCTCTCCCGGCACAGCGCCGGCCTCATCGGCACATCGGCCTGCCTGGGAGGCGAGGTGCTCAAGCGGCTCGGGCAGGGAGATGAAGCGGGCGCGGCAAGGGCCGCCGATGAGTATCGGTCCATCCTGGGAGACGGGAACTTCTTCATCGAGGTGCAGGAGCACGGGATCGACGACCAGCGCCGGCTCCACCCGCAGCTCGTCGAGCTGGCACGAAGGCAGAACATCCCGCTCGTCGCGACGAACGACACGCATTACACCCACCCGGAGCAGCACGAGGCGCACGACCTCCTCGTCTGCATCCAGACCGCGTCGAACGTCGACACGCCGGGGCGGATGCGGTTCGAGCACAACGAGTTCTATCTGAAGCCGGCGGCCGACATGCGCCGCCTCTTCAACGGCGAGCTGCCGGACGCCATGGACAACACGCTCCTCATCGCCGAACAGTGCAACGTCAACCTCGACTTCGAGGGGCTGCGCCTGCCGCACTTCGAGGTGCCGGCGGGGGAGACCGAGGCCTCGTGGCTGCGCAAGGAGTGCGAGCGTGGGCTCATCGGCCGGTACGGCACGGTCACCGAGGCCATCCGTGACCGGCTCGACTATGAGCTCGGGATCATCGATCGAATGGGCTACAGCGCCTACTTCCTGATCGTGGCCGACTTCACGCGGTTCGCGCGGGAGCAGGGGATCATGATCACCTGCCGCGGATCGGCCCCGGGATCGATCGTGACCTACTCGCTCGGCATCACGCCGGTCGACCCGCTCGAGTACGGGCTCCCGTTCGAGCGCTTCCTCAACCCCGACCGGGTGACGATGCCGGACATCGACATCGACTTCCAGGACAGCCGGCGCGACGAGGTGATCCAGTACGTCACGCGCAAGTACGGCGACGACCGGGTGGCGCAGATCATCACCTTCGGGAC
>DASVEH010000167.1:0-2493 GCA_036380655.1 Candidatus Limnocylindria bacterium
CGAGTCTGGTGCGTGGCGCCGCCGGTCACCAGCCGTACGATCATCGGACCGCGGTGGGCCATTCGGGTTTCATCGACGACACTTGCCCGCGCCCACCCCCTCCTGCCGTACGCTTGCCGACCATGGAAGCGCTCGAGCTCGTCCTCCTCCTCCTGGCGGTCGTTGCGGCGGTCACGCTCCTCGCCACCCGCATCGGCGTCCCCTATCCGATCCTGATGGCCGTGACGGGCCTCGGGATCGGGGCCATCCCGGGCGTCCCCAAGGTGGAGCTCGATCCGGACACCGTCCTCGCCCTCTTCCTTCCCCCGATCCTCTTCTCGGCCGCGTACTTCCTCTCTCCGCGGGACCTGTGGCGCAACCTGCGGCCGATCAGCCTCCTGGCCGTCGGGCTCGTGCTGACCACCACCCTCGCCGTCGCCGCCGTCACAATGGTGCTCCTTCCACAGCTGGGCTGGCCGGTCGCCATCGCCCTTGGCGCGATCGTGTCGCCGCCCGATGCCATCGCGGCTACCTCGATCGCGCGCCGCCTGAACCTGCCGCGCCGGCTGGTCATCATTTTCGAGGGCGAGAGCCTGGTGAACGATGCCACCGCGCTCACCACCTATCGGCTGGCGGTGGCGGTCGCTGCCGGAACCACCACCTTCGAACCGGCCGCCGCGGCCGTCAGCTTCGTCGCTGTCGCCGTCGGGGGAGTCATCGTCGGGCTCGTGGTGGGTTGGGTCACCGCGTGGCTCCTGTCGCTCCTCGACGACCCGCCGGTCGAGGTGCTCGTGACCCTCCTCGCTCCGTTCGCCGCATACCTGCCCGCGGAGCTCCTCGGGGTCTCCGGCGTGCTGGCCGCCGTCGCTGCGGGCATGCTGGTCGGCTACCGCGCGCCGCACGTCATGGGGTCGAGCACGCGAATCCTGGGGACCTCGGCCTGGCAGATGGTGATCTTCGTCGTCAACGGCCTCGCGTTCCTGCTCGTCGGCCTCCAGCTGCCGACCGTGAGTGCCGACATCGAGGGGTACGGCCTGGGCGAGCTGGTCGGGATGGGTGCCGCCGTGTCGATCACGGTCATCGTGGTGCGGCTGCTGTGGATCTACCCGGCCACCTACCTGCCGCGCTGGCTCATTCCGTCGCTGGCGAGGCGCGATCCTGCACCGCCTGCCCGGGTCCCGCTCATCCTCGGATGGGGCGGCATGCGGGGTGCCGTGACCCTCGCGGCCGCACTGGCGCTGCCGCTCCAGACCGAGAGCGGGGAGCCATTCCCCGGACGTGGCCTGGTGATCTTCCTCGCCTTCAGCGTGATCCTCGTGACGCTCATCGGCCAGGGGCTCACCCTCCCGGCGCTCATTCGCTCAACCGGGGTGACCGATGACGGCGCCACCGAGCACGAGGAGATCCACGCGCGGACGGTCGCCGCCGAAGCTGCCCTGGTGCGCCTCGCGGAGCTGCGAGAGGAGGTCCCCGGCCACCTCCCGCTCATCGACCAGCTCAAGGAGCGCTACGAGCATCGCGGCGAGCATCTCGTCCACGAGCATCGGGACGAGCCGGCGCCGTCAGACCCGGACGAGATGACACCGGAAGAGGTCGAGGAGATGGAGCACGACGAGATTCGCCGATCGGTGATCTCGGCGGAGCGTATCGCCGTGCTCGCCCTGCGCGACCGCGGCGAGATCAGCGACGACGCGCTGCGTGCCGTGGAGCGGGATCTCGACCTGGACGAGCTTCGCCGGGAGGCCTGACTCGCGACGGCGTCAGCCTTCGTGATCGGCGAACCGTCGCTCCCCCGCCTCGATCCGGATCGCCAGCTGATTTGCCGGCCATGGCAGCGGGCAGGTGGCGTACGGCGTGAACACGCAGGGCGGGTTGTAGGCGCGGTTGAAGTCGACGACGACCCCGCCGTCGGCATCCGGTGCCCCGGTGTACAGGAAGCGCCCGCCCCCGTAGGTCTCCACCCCGTTGGTGGCGTCGCCGAAGACGAGCCACAGCTCTCCCCCATCCCCGCCCTCCAGCGCCTGGAGCCGATGCGTCTCGCCGCCGACCTCGAACACGACATCGCCCGGCGAGGCCTCTTCCTCCGCGATGCCAATGACATCCGGAACGGCCAGCCGCCTGTCGGCCACGGGCTCGAAGCGCGCCTCGAGACGCCAGGACGGGTCGACCGGCCAGTGGTCGATGCCCGAGAAGGTGCGCAGCGCCTCGGCCTCGGTGTCCCAGGTGCGGACGCCGAGCCGGCCCCCGCGCTCGATCAGGCACAGGCGCAGGGCGCCGAGCTCGAGCATGGTCGGCTCGCCCGCCTCGTCGCTGACGAGCGGGAGATCGCGCACGGGAGCGCCGTCGTGACGGAAGTCGCCCGTCGAGCGCGCGCCATGACCCGCCACCGTCAGCGTGCCGGCGAGGGGCGGTCCGGCGGGGAGGACGACATCGGCGTCGGCGGCACTCCCGATCCGGTTCTCCCCTTCACGCAGCCAGACCAGCCCGGCCAGCGTCAGCCAACCGACCTCCCGT
>DASVEH010000168.1:0-5061 GCA_036380655.1 Candidatus Limnocylindria bacterium
GAGCGCACCAACGATCAACTGACTCCACGCCATCGCGCGGAAACTAATGAGCGCCGGGTGTCGCTGCGCCGCGGTGGGCTGTGCGGGGTCGGAGCTAGTTCTAGCCGGATCGCAGCAGGAGGCCGAGCCCCGCGGCTCGGCGGATCGCTGTTCGGCGGCTGTTGACGCCGAACTTTGCGTAGAGGCTCTTCGTGTGGCTTCGGACCGTGCTCACCCCGACGAAGAGCTCGCTGGCGATGTCCGGCCCATCCAGCTCCGTCGCAAGCAGCCGAAGGACATGAGACATCGACGCGCTCGGCCAAATGACCGATGAGTTCTCCACGCGCCAGCGGTCTACTTGGCTGACGACACACCGACATGCATCACAGAGGTGTTCCGATGGCCAGCGCAGCACGACTCGATTCCGTGTTCGAATCGATGGCTCATGGCGCCGTTCCGACATCACGCACGGTCCCGGATCTGAAGGCCGCTCTCGGCCTCGTCCGGCGCCTGGGCGGCTCGGTCGCCTCGGAGGTCCGGACCGCGCCGGGCATCGGTTCCTGGGCGTTCGTCGCCGCTACCGACGGATCCGAGCTGCTCCTGTGGGAGAACGCGGTAGGGACCGGCTCCTGATCGATCCGCCCGTCGCAGGCGCCTGAGGGCAGCGGAGAACTCAATCCCTCGAACGGTCCCTCCCAGGCGCCCTACGCCCGCGGACGCTCTCTCGCCCCGCCGCCGGACGGGGCGGTCACCAGAGGGCCAGGCCGGTTTCCTCGTCCGCCATGCGCACGAGGTGGACCCCGGTGATCTCGCGGATCATCACCTCGGCCGCGAACACCTCGCAGCCGCGCAGCAGGTGGCCGCCGACGGTGCCGCCGGAGGCATCGGCGAACGTTGCGTGGGCGTGAAGAAAGGGGCGGTCGTCACGGAGGCTGATGTTGCCGACGAAGGCGACGATCTCGTGGTGCGTCTCCGAACCCAGCTCGGCATAGCGGTGGTCGTCCTGCTCGTAGTACGCGAACCGGGCGCGCCGCACGGCGCCGATGGCGGTCACCTGCGCGGCAAGCACGCCCTGCTCAACGCACAGCCGCTCGATCTCCGCGACGAGGTCGCTCCCCGTCTCGAGGCGACCGACGAACCCGCGACCGGCGGTCACCTGCTGGAATCCCGCTGGCATCGGTCCTCCTATTCGAACTGCTTGAGGTGGCGGACGATCGGGAGCGACGCGGCCACCCGAGCAGGATAGAGCCCGGCGAGGGCCGCCACGCCGGTGCCCACCAGCACCACCGCGATCAGCAGACCCCACGGCATCCGGAGGCCGCCACCCAGGTCGGCGGAGGCGCCGCCGTTCACCAGGGCGAAGGCGACAATCAGCCCGGTGACGATGGCGAGCACGCCGGCGATCGCCCCCATGATGGCCGCCTCGGCCACGACCATGGCCTGGACCTGCCCGACGGTCATGCCGTGCGAGCGCAGGATGGCGATCTCGCGTACCCGCTCGCTGATGCCGATGCCCAGCGTGTTGACGATGCCCAATGCGCCGATGACCACCGCGATGAGGGCCAGCACGTCGAAGAGCCCCACCAGGCGATCGAGGGAGCGCGCCAGGTCGCCGGCGAGGTCTCGCGCGGTGAGTGGCTGGGCCGCCAGCTGGGTCGCCGTGTCGCGCACCGCCGAGGCGAATACCGAGGAGGCGATCCCCGGCTGCGGGACCATGATCCACAGGGAGGCGGCGGTCACCGCGAACCGGTCGCGCGCATCGGCCACCGAGACCAGGAGCGCGCCATCGGGCGTGCGCGCCGGGATCGTGTACTCGACGATGCCTGCCACGGTGAAGTCGCTCGTCTCCCCGCCCGGCTGGCCGAGGGCGAGGACCTCGCCCACCTCGATCGCCTCGCGCCGCGCGAAGGACGCCGGCACGAGCACTGCGCCGCCGTCGCGCAGGTCGGCGTACGCATCGGCGCGTGCAGCCCCGGAGACGATGAGGGCGCCCGCGTCCTGGAAGACGTTGGGATCGATGCCGGCCAGCACCACCTCGTCCTGAGCGTCGTCCACCACCCGCACGGCGGGAAGCTCGAGGACGGGGCTGGCGACCTGGACGCCCTGCGTCGCGTCGAAGGTCGGCCGGAAGCCCTCGACGTCGAGCGGCACGCTGCTGCGGATCGCATGGCCGCCGGGCAGGATCGAGGCGACCCATCGCTCGGCGCCGGCCCGCGCCGACTCGGCCACCGTTCCGAGCGCCACGACGGCGGCCAGCGCGATCATCATGGCCCCCACCGTCAGGCCGGTGCGGACCCGGTCCCGCGACAGGTTGGCGCGCCCGAGCAGTCCCTGGGCGCCGAAGAACCACTCGAACGGGCGGCCGATGATCCTGCCCAGCGGCTCGAGGACGTAGGAGGTGGCGACCGCTCCACCGACGAGGACGGCGAGCGACAGGACGAGCGGCAGCAACGGCGTGCCGGCCCGCTCGATCGGGAAGAGCAGGATCCCGGCGACGACGACCACCAGCTCGGCCACCAGGAGCGTCCGCAGCCGGTCCCCCAGCCCGGCCGGCGACCCACTCGAGGGTCGCAGCGCGGCGAGCGGCGAGAGGCGGGCTGCGCGCACGGCGGGGACGATGGCCCCGGCAAGGGTCACGCCCAGCCCCAGCGCGAAGGCGAACAGCAGGCCGAGCGGGGGAAGGGGCAGGCCGACCACCAGCGCCGCACGCGTCGAGGCGAGGAACCCGACCATGCCGGCGGCCAGCACGACTCCGATCAGGATCCCGAGCAGGCCGCCCGCGACGCCCAGTGCCACGGCCTGGCGCAGCACCAGGCCCAGCACCTGGCGCGAGGTCGTGCCGGCCGCGCGCAGGAGGCCGAGCTCGCGGGTCCGCTCCCCGACCGTCATGGCGAGCGTGTTTCCGATGAGGAAGCCACCCACCACCATGGCCACCAGTCCGAACAGGAAAGCCACACTCGCGAAGCTGGCCTGGGCCGATGCGAATCGCTCGGCGGCATCCGCCGCCGTCTCGACGATGAACGGCTCGTCGAGACCATCCGTGGCGCGGGAGAGGGCCGCCGAGATGTCTCCCTCGCCGAGGTCGAGGTCGACGTAGCGGATCGGGGACGGCACCTCGAACGACTCGTCGAGCGTGGTGCGCGAGATGACCAGCACGTCGCCGCGCTCGAGAGCCGCGAAGCCGGTGTCGGCCATGAGGCCGACGATCCGCAGCGGGGGCACCCCCTGCCGCCGCCCGTCGAGGCGGAGGCGATCGCCCAGCTCGAGCCCGTTGCGGGCGGCCCACGATGCGGGCACCAGGGCATCGGTGGCGCTGTCGGTGGAGAGCGCGACGCCCGCCGTCAGCCGCGGCTGGCGGACGCGGGCGTCGATGTCGGGATCGATGCCGACGACGAGGAGCGAGAAGACCTTCTCGTCCTCGCCAGGATCGGTGTGGACGATCAGCCTCCGCTCCGACACCGGCGCGGCGGCGATGACCTCCGGAATGGCACGCAGCGACTGGACCGTGCGCGGCGTGAAGCCCGTCTCCGCGAAGGCGCGCAGCCGGACGTCGGCATTGCCGAGCAGGTCCGCGGTCGCGCTGCGCAACGCGGCATCCGAGGCGGAGCTGGTGATGATGGTGGCCGCCACCACCGCCACGCCGAGGGCAACGCCGATGACCGCCAGGGCGGTGCGCAGGGGGCGGGCCAGCAGCCCGCGCCAGGCGATCGTCGCCAGGCGCATCGGCGACCTAGAGGCCGAGCTCGGCGAGGCGCACGATCAGCGGTCGCGCCTCGTGGTCCCGGCGGCGGCCGAGCACGATCTCGTCGCGGATCTGTCCGTCGCGGACGACGAGGACCCGATCGGCGTAGGCGGCCGCGCGGGCGTCGTGGGTGACGAGCACGATCGTCTGGTCAAGCCGATCGGCCGAGTCCCAGAGCAGGTCCAGGATCTCGGTGCCGGTCGTATAGTCGAGGTTGCCGGTCGGCTCGTCGGCAAGGAGGATGGCGGGGGCCGTCGCCAGGGCCCGAGCGAGTGCCACGCGCTGCTGCTCGCCGGCGGAGAGCTGGTCGGGACGGTGATCGGCCTTGTCGCTGAGGCCGACCATGGCGAGCAGCTCCCCGATCCGTTCGCGATGCCGGCCGGCCTGGTCCCCGGCGATCAGGAAGGGCAGGGCGACGTTCTCCGATACCGTCAGCAGCGGGATCAGGTTGAAGAACTGGAAGACGAAGCCAGTCTTGTCCCGCCGCGTCAGGGTCCGCCGCTCCTCGTCGAGCCCCGAGATGCCGATCCCGTCGATGACCACCTCACCCGACGTGGGCAGGTCGAGGCCGCCGAGGAGATGGAGCATCGTCGACTTGCCGGAGCCCGAGCTGCCCATGATCGCGACGAACTCGCCGCGCTCCACCTGGAGCGAGACGCCGCGCAATGCTTCGACCTCGCCCTCGCCCAGCGGGTACCGCTTGACGAGGTCTCGGGCCTCGAGGATGACCGCCATCGGTTGCAGTCTACCGGCCGGCATCGGCGCCGATGAGGTCCTAGGCGCCAGCGGCGAGTATCGAACCGGCGAAGCCTGCGGAGCCCGAGAGGGCGCCAGCTGAGCGATTTATCGCCGGAAGCGCCCCGTCACAAGCTCAGCCGAAGAGGAAGCCGAGCACCGCTCCGACGATCCCGTCGAAGAGTCCCGGGTCGGCGGGCGGCGCTGCGGTGACCTCCATCGGGCGTTCCGCTGCCGTCTCGGGCGCCTTGTGCGCGATGCTGGGAGTCGCATCAGGGACGCCGAGCGCATCGTCGGCGGCAAGCCTAGCGACGAGATCGACCGTCGCCCGCTCGACGACCATGGCGGTCACGCCGTCGAGGCCCGCGCTGGACGTCGGCCGCCGCGGGGCGTCGACGCGCATCTCCTTCGGCTTCGGCTCCGGCTTCGGGGTTGCCTGGGCAACCGGCTGCGCGTACGAGCCGCCGCCGCCGGCACTGCCACCGCCACCCGAGCCGCCACCTGTGCCTCCGCCACCGCCGCCGGATCCACCGCCACTGGGAGGGGGCGCAGGAGCCGGGGCCGCAGCGGCCGGGGCCTGGAGGAAGAGCTCGGTGTACATGCGG
>DASVEH010000169.1:0-2089 GCA_036380655.1 Candidatus Limnocylindria bacterium
AACGTGGCGCGGTGACAGGGTCGTCCGGAGCTCGTTGACGATCGACGTCCTCAGCGCGTCGTCGAGCGTCGCGCCGTCGCGCAGAGCGACGAACAGGAGCAGCCGGTCATCGGGGTCGTCGAGGTGGACGACGAGCGCATCGGCCACCTCCGGGATCGACTCGATCACCGCATAGAACTCGGCGGTCCCGATCCGCACGCCGCCGCGGTTGAGCGTCGCATCGGAGCGACCGCTGATCACGCACGAGCCACGCTCGGTGAACGTGATCCAGTCTCCGTGGCGCCACACCCCAGGGAAGTCCTCGAAGTACGCTGCCTGATAGCGCGAGCCGTCCGGGTCGTTCCAGAAGGCGGCCGGCATCGAGGGCATCGGACGGGTGATCACCAGCTCACCCTGCTCACCGACGAGCGGCCTGCCCTCAGGCGAGAAGGCCTCGACCGCGCAACCGAGGTGGCGGCAGCTCAGCTCGCCCTCCCAGACCGGCACGAGCGGCGAGGCGCCGACGAAGGCCGTGCACACGTCTGTCCCGCCGGAGACGGACTGCAGGTGGACCGATGCGCCGATCGCGTCGTACACGTACCGGAATCCCTCGACCGGCAGCGGGGCCCCGGTCGAGCCGATGCCGCGGATGCGCGACAGGTCGGCGATCTCGCGGGGGCGCAGTCCGTCCTTGCGGCAGGCCATGAGGTACGGCGCCGAGGTGCCGAAGTACGTCACGCCCTCCTCGGCGGCCATGCGCCACAGGAACCCGAGGTCCGGGTGCGCCGGCGAGCCGTCGTACAGGACGATCGCGGCGTCGACGGCGAGCCCTGACACGAGGTAGTTCCACATCATCCAGCCGGTGGTGCTGAACCAGAAGAAGCGGTCCGCCGGGCCGAGGTCGTGGTGCAGCGCGTGGATCTTCAGGTGCTCAAGGAGGATTCCGCCGTGCCCGTGGACGATCGGCTTCGGAAGCCCGGTCGTCCCCGACGAGTAGAGCACGAAGAGGGGGTGGTCGAAGGGGACGGCCTCGAAGGCGAGGTCGGCCGGCTCGCCGACGAGATCGGCCCAGGTGAGCGCATCGTCGATGCGCGTCGCGTCAGCTGAGAGGTAGGGGAGCACGACCGTCGCCGACAGGCTGGGCAGGGCCGCCCGGATGGCGGCAACCTCCGGGCGACGGTCGATCTCTCGCTCGCCATAGCGATAGCCGTCGATCGTGAGCAGCACCTTTGGCTCGATCTGGCTGAACCGATCCACCACGCTGCGGGTGCCGAATTCCGGCGCGCAGCTCGACCAGGTGGCCCCCAGCGAGGCCGTCGCCAGCAGCGCGATCACCGACTCCGGCACGTTCGGCAGGTAGGCCGCCACCCGGTCGCCTCGGCCGACGCCAAGCCGTGCCAGGCCGGCCCGGGCACGGGCGACCGCGTCGCGCAGCTCGTCCGCCGTCATTTCGACCCGGTCTCGCGTCTGTGAGCGAGCCACGAGCACCGTCTCGCTGCCGCCGCGCCCCGCCAGGCGCAGGCAATGCTCGGCCCAGTTGAGGCGGGCCTCCGGGAACCAGCGCGCGCCAGGCATGCGAGCGTCCGCCAGCGCCGGCCCGGGATCGGTCCGCGACTGGACGTCGAAGTGATCCCAGATTGATCTCCAGAAGCCTTCAAGGTCCTCGATCGACCAACGCAGCAGTGCGTCGTAATCGGTGAACGCCAGATTGCGCTCGGCCTCGAGCCATTCGAGGTAGGCGCCGATGCGGGTTCGAGCGCGCGCATCGGGCGCCGGAGACCACAGGACGCTCGGATCGGCCATGTGCCGATGATGCCAGAGGCGGCGGTATGCTGGCCTGCCGATGCTCGTCTCCGCTGCGCTGCTGGCCCTCCTTCTCGTCACGCCGCTGCCGGGGCGCGCGCCAGCCGAGGCCGTGGCGGTCGTGCCCGGCGAGCCGGGTGTCGTCGTCCTGCCCGATGCCGCGATCCTGCAGACGGTGGCTGCCGACCTCGACGCTGACATGCGGCGGGAGGTCGTGCGCCTGGTGCGCGGCGCGGACGAGGCGGTCCTCGCCGAGGTCTGGGGCCAGGATGCGGATGGCTGGCGGATGCGCGGTGAGCCGGTCGAG
>DASVEH010000170.1:0-16083 GCA_036380655.1 Candidatus Limnocylindria bacterium
CGCTCCAGACGGCCGGCGCGCTTGCCTGGATGCCGGCGGTCCGGCGCCTCGAGCGCGGCGGAGGACCGAGGCGCGCACGACCCGGCGCCCGCGGGACCTGACGGCGTGTCGGGCCGGCCTGGGCATCGATGACCTGATCGATCGGCGGAGCGTGGACGATTTGCCCTTCATCGAGCGACTCATCCGCGAGTCGCGGGCCCGCGCACTGGTGGGTGGCCTGGCCGCCGATGTCGTGGGTGAGCTGCGGGTCAGCGCACCCAGATGCGAAGTTCACCGACCGGGATGAAGCCGCCGTCGAGTGCGGCGTCGAGGTCATCGCCGCGCTCGTAGCCGACGATCGGTCGACCGGGAAAGAGGCCAGCAACCGCATCGGCGAGATCGGCCCAGTCGACCACGTGGCCCGGGTCTGCGTGCACGTTGGAGAGGTCGACCACGCCGCTGCCGAGCCGCGCCACCGCGCCCGCCACGATCCGATCGCCGTCGAGCTGCGCCAGGATCTTGAAGTGCCCGCGCTCGAGGAGACCGGGTAGAAGGACCTCGGATGTGTCATGGCCCGACGTCCATCCGTCCAGCTCCTCCGGAGTGCGGACGACGGTCCAGGCGCCGCTCGTCGCATGCGGACTGGGGGCGGCATCGCGGTGAATCCAGGTGGCGGCGAAGAGCAGCTCCATCCCGAGCTCCGATGCGTCGATCGACGAGAAGCTGTCCTTGAACCCGGTGTGCTCGCGGCCCTCGAGACGCGCCATCACCTGCTCGGCGGTGACCGTCGGCTCGACGACGACGGCGTCCGAGTGGAGCGGTGGCGGCGGAGCGAGCGAGCTCCACAGGCCATCCTCGAGCCGCGAGCCGACCCCGTGGAGCGCGAAGAGATCCTCGTACCACCCGATGCTGGCATCGATCGCGCGACGAAGCCGCGGCTCGACCTGCCCGGCCGTCATCCGATCGGCGTGTTGGCGTCCCATTCCTCGAGGAACTTGCGCACATCGGCCAGGAAGAAGCCGACCTGGGCTCCGTCGAGGACGCGGTGGTCGAAGCTGCAGGTCATGTTCATCATGTGCCGGATGGCGATCACGTCCTCGCCGTCGACGTCCACGACCCGTGGCCGCTTCACGATGGCCTCCATCGAGAGGATCGCAACCTCGGGCGCGTTGATGATCGGCATCGAGCTGACCGATCCGAACCAGCCGGTGTTGTTCACCGTGAAGGTGCCGCCCTGGAGCTCGTCCAGCCGGAGCTTGCCCGTCTTCGCGCGATTCGAGACGTCGCGCACCCGCGCGTTCACGCCACTGATCGAGAGCTGATCGGCATTCGCGATGACCGGCACGATGAGCCCGTTGTCGACCGCCACGGCGATGCCGATGTTCATCGCCTGCTTGAGGATCACGCGGTCATCGGCGAACTGGCTGTTCAGGTTCGGATGCTTGCGCAGCGTCTCGGTGACCGCCTTGACGACGACGGCCACGTAGCTGAGCGAAGCTCCCTCACGGGCCTTGAACGCGGTGTTGTTCGCCTCGCGCCAGCGCACGACGCTGGTCATGTCGACCTCCACCACGGTGTACGCGTGCGGGACGGTCTGCTTGACCTGCGTCATCTTCCTGGCGATCGCCTTGCGCATCTGCGACAGCGGAATCTCGGTGTCGCCGCCGGACGGCGTCGGGACCGGTGCGGGCGTGGGCGCCGGTGCCGGCGCGGCGGCCGGCGGCTGGGCGGGGGGTGCGGCCGGAGCGGCCGGAGCGGCGGCCGCGGGGGCCGATGGCGCCTCTGCGGTTGCCGCCGGCGGAGCGGTTGCTGCCGGCGCCTCGGGCTTCTTCTCGATGAACGCGAGCACGTCGTCACGCGTGACGCGGCCACCGGCGCCGGTGCCGGAGAGCTGCGCGACGTCGATCCCGTGCTCGCGGACGAGACGGCGCACGGCGGGTGTCATGCGACTTCCCCCGTCGCCGCCTTCACTCGGAGCCGGCTCGGCAGCGGGCTTCGGAGCCTCCTCGACCGGTGGGCTGGGTGCGGCCGCGGCAGCGGGCGCTGACTCCTGCTCCTCGACGGCCGCAGGCCCTGCGTCGGCCGCCGCCTCCGGCTGCGCCGGCTCGGGCTCTGCTGCCTCGGGCTGTGCTGCCTCGGGCTGTGCTGCCTCGGGGGGTGCTGCCTCTGCGGGTGCCTCCTGGGCCGGTGCCTCCTGGGCAGGTGCCTCCTGGGCAGGTGGCTCGGCCGCCGGCGCCTCGGCTGCCGGCGCCTCGCCTGCCGGAGCGTCGGGGGCGCCTTCCGAGGCCCCCGCGCCATCGGCGTCGATCTCGGCCACCGGCGTGCCGACCGCGACGGTCTCGCCATCGGGAACGAGGATCTTGGCGATCGTTCCCGCCACCTCGGCGGGCACCTCCGCGTTCACCTTGTCGGTGACGACCTCGAAGAGCGGGTCGTACTGCTCGACGGTGTCGCCTTCCTTGACCAGCCAGCGCTCGATCGTCCCTTCGGTGACCGATTCGCCCAGCTGGGGCATCTTGATCGTGGTTGCCATTGCGTTATCGGCTCCCCTGGCTGCTCAGCGGCGCGCAGGCGCCACGGGTGATGTGCTGGCTCAATCCTAGCGACGCCATCAGTACGCGGCGAGCTTGCGTGCGGCGTCGACGATCCGCGCCGGACCGATCATGTACCAATCCTCGAGCGCGTGGTGGTACGGGACGCCCGGCACATCGGGGCCCGCGAGGCGCGTGACCGGGCCGTCGAGCTGCTCGAAGGCTCGCTCGCCGATCTCGGCGGCGATCTCCGCGCCGAAGCCGCCGAAGCGGTTCGCCTCGTGCACGACGAGGGCCTTGCCGGTCCTTCCCACCGATGCCAGGATCGCCCCCATGTCCAGCGGCCGCAGCGTTCGCAGGTCGACCACCTCGGCCTCCACGCCGTCCTCGCGGGCCAGCGTCTCGGCCGCCTCCAGCGCGCAGGTGCGCATGAAGCCGTAACAGAAGATCGAGAGGTGCTTGCCGGGCCGGGCCACCGTCGCCTTGCCGATGGGCACCACCGTGTCTCCGTCGGGTACCTCGGCCTTGAAGAGGCGGTAGGTCTTCTTGTGCTCGAAGAACATGACCGGGTCCGGATCGCGGATCGCGGCCTTGAGCATCCCCTTGGCGTCGGCCGGCGTCCCGGGGGCCACCACCTTGAGGCCGACGGTGTGGGTGAAGTAGGCCTCGTTCGACTGCGAGTGGTACAGCGCGCCGTGGACGCCACCGCCGTACGGCATGCGGATCACCATCGGCGCGCGGAAGGTGCCGTTCGATCGGTAGTGGATGCGGCTGATCTCGGACACGATCTGGTTGAAGGCCGGGTACACGAAATCGGCGAACTGCATCTCGGCCACCGGGCGCAGACCGTAGACGGCGGCCCCCATGGCCGCGCCGGTGATCATGCCCTCGGTGAGCGGCGTGTCGAGCACGCGTCGGTCCCCGTACTTGGCCCACAGGCCCTCGGTGGCGCCGAAGACCCCGCCCTTTCGGCCGACGTCCTCGCCGAGGACCATCACCAGGTCGTCCCGCTCCATCTCCTCGTCCATGGCGGATCGGATCGCCTCGAGGATGTTCAGCTCGGCCATCGGTCAGTGACCTCCGCCGTCGATCGGGCTCTGGGGGACGGCGGTGCCGCCACCCGGGATCGGCTCGGCGTAGACCCGCTCATGGGCATCGTCGGGCGAGGGCTCGGGTCGCGCCTCGGCGCTCCGGCTTGCCTCGTTGACCTCCGCCTTCACCTCGGCGCGGAGCGACTCGTCGCGTTCGTCGGTCAGCACGCCGGCCGCGCGCAGCTCGTTGGCGAACTGCGGGATCGGGTCGCGCTCCTTGAGCGCTTCGACCTCGGCGGGATCGCGGTACCGGCGCTGGTCGTCGTCGGACGAGTGCGACGTGAGGCGCACGACCCGCGCCTCGATGAGCGTGGGGCCCTCGCCGCGCCGCGCCCGCTCGTGGGCCTCGCGGGCCGCCGCGTAGCAGCCGAGGACGTCTCCGCCGTCGACCACCACGCCCGGCATGTCGTAGCCCCCGGCACGGGCGGCGACCGATCCTCCGGCCACCTGCCGGTCGAGCGGAACGCTGATGGCGTAGCCGTTGTTCTCGCAGACGAAGATGACCGGCAGCCGATGGACGCCGGCGAAGTTCATCGCCTCGTGGATCTCGCCCTGGTTGGACGTGCCCTCGCCGAACTGGGTCATCGCCACCACGTCGTCGCCCTTGACCCAGGCTCCCATGGCGATGCCGACCGCGTGCAGCACCTGCGTCCCGACGGGCGAGCTGAGCGACACGATGTTGTACGGCGCGCCACCATAGTGGCCCGGCATTTGCCGGCCACCGGAGCTCACGTCATCGGCCTTGGCCAGGTGGGCGGTGATGATGTCCTCGGCGCTCATGCCGAACGTCATGGCGCTGGCAATGGACCGATAGAACGGCGCCATCCAGTCCTGACCCTTGCGCATGGCCCACGAGGTGGCGACCTGCGCGCCCTCGTGGCCCTGGCCCGAGATGATGAACGCGATCTTGCCGGCGCGCTGCATGAGCCACATGCGCTCGTCCACGGCGCGCGCGAGGAGCATCGCCCGGTACATGCCGAGGACGTCCTCGTCGCTCAGGCCGAGGTCTCCGTGCCGAGGCCTGGTGTCGGTCTGGGCCATTCGGATGCGCCTCCTAGACGTGGATGGCCGCGCCGTCGACGGCCAGGGCGGCCTCGGCGAGCACTTCGGTCAGGGTCGGGTGGGCGTGGACGCTCATCGCGATCTCGGCGGCGGTGCCCTCCACCAGCCGCGCCAGCGTCGGCTCGGCGAGCAGGTCGCCGGCGTGCGGACCGATGATGTGGGCGCCGAGCAGCAGCCCCGACGACGCATCGGTGACGAACTTCGCGAATCCGTCGATCTCGCCGACGATGGTTGCCTTGCCGAGGGCGCGGAAGGGGAAGGAGCCGGTCTTCACCTCACGGCCGTCGGCCTTCGCCTCCTCCTCGGAGAGCCCCACCGAGGCGATCTGCGGACGGCAGAAGGTGACGCGTGGCATGAGGTCCATGCGGACCGGCTCCGGGTCGTGGCCGGCCAGGTGCTCGACCGCCACCACCGCTTCATGGCTGGCGACGTGCGCGAGCGCGAAGCCCGGCACGATGTCCCCGATCGCGTACAGGTGCTCGACTCCGGTGCGCATGAACTCGTCGACCGTGACGTAGCCACGATCCAGGGTCAGGCCGTCGATCGCCTCGAGCCCGATTCCCTCGGTCAGCGGTCGCCGGCCGACGGCGACCAGGATCACATCGGCGGTCACGTCCGTCCGCTTGCCACCCTCCTTCGTGGCGATGGTGAAGGTGACGTCGGAGTCGCCCTTGCGGATCGACTCGAGATCGATGGTGCTGGCCGCGTGGATCGCGATCCCGCGCTTCTTGAAGACCCGCGCCAGCTCCTTGCCGACCTCGGGGTCCTCGAGCGGCACGATCCGGTCGGCGAACTCGACGAGCGTCACCTCGGCGCCGAAGTCGCGGTACATGCTCGCCCACTCGACGCCGATGGCTCCCGCGCCCACGATGGTGACGCGCCCCGGCACGTCGCCGCGGGTGAGTGCCTCGTCGCTGGTGATGATCAGGCGGCCGTCGAGCTCGAGGCCGGGCAGCGAGCGTGGCGCGGACCCGGTGGCCAGGATCAGGTTGTCGGCGGTCGCCTCGAGGTCGCCGGACTCGCCGCCCGACACCCGCACGCTGGTCGGGCCGGTCAGGACCCCGTTGCCGCGCAGCACGGTGACCTTGTTCTTCTTCATCAGGAACTCGACACCGCCGACGTGCTTGTCGATGACGGAGTCGCGGCGCTTCGCCAGCGCGCCGTAGTCGAGGCCGACGCCGTCGTTGCCGGAGAGGCCGAACTCGGCCCCCTGCTCGGTGACGCGGTGGAGCAGGTCGGCGGTCTCGAGGAGCGCCTTGGACGGGATGCAGCCGCGGTTGAGGCAGGTGCCGCCGAGGCGATCGCGTTCCACGAGCCCGACGGAGAGGCCAAGCTGCGCGGCGCGAATGGCGCCGACGTAGCTCATGCCGCCGCCGAGGATGAGCAGGTCGAATCGTTGCTGGTCGGGCATGGATCTCCCGGTGGTGGGGGTGTTCAGCTCGCCGCGGCCGTCATGGGCGGCCGCGACGTATCGGTGTCGAAGGATCGCGCCTCGTGCTCGCCGATGCGCCGCCGCCAGTCGTCGGGCACCGGTATCGGGCGAGCCGAGCCGTAGTCATAGGTGACGAGGACGCTCTGCACGTCGCCGACCAGCCGTTCGCCCGAGCCGGCAGTCATGCGGTGGCTCATGGCGATGCTGGTGCGTCCGATGCGGTCCACCCGGGTCCCGACCACGACCTCGTCGCCGAAGAAGATGGGGGACCGATAGTCGAGCTCGACGCGCGCCAGGATGAGCGGGAGCCGGTCGAACGGCTCGGCGGTCTCGAGCACGTCGAGCAGGTATCGGATCCGAGCCTGCTCGACGTAGCTGAAGAAGACCGCGTTGTTGACATGCCCGAACGCATCGATGTCGCGGAAGCGCACCTGCAGCGTCGTGCGGTGGCGGTACTCATCGGTCACGGGAGGTCATTCTAGCCGAGGCCGATGGTCCAGCAGGCTAGGCCGGCCTCCCGATGCGGTCGATGAGGGCCGCGAGCAGCGTTGTCCGCGGCACCACGCTCGACAGGTCCAGCCACTCGTCCACGGAGTGGTCGTCGCCACCGACCGGCCCGAGCCCGTCGATGGTCGGGATGCCGAGGGCGGCCGTCGTGTTGGCATCCGAGGCCCCGCCGGTGGCGGCATCGTGGAGCTCGAAGCCGAGCTGCGCCGCGATCGACGTGGCCAGCGCCACGAGCCGTGCCGACGCATCGGTCTTCTCCATCGGCGGGTGCCCGGCGGTTCGCCGAAGGTCGATCGTCACGTCGGGCACGGTCGGTGTCGCGGCAAGGCGCTCGACCTCGGCCGACGCCGCCTCGAAGGCGTCGATCGTCGCGGCGCGGAGGTCGACCTGGAGCTCGCACCGCTCCGCGACGACG
The DNA here is from genome assembly GCA_036380655.1 of Candidatus Limnocylindria bacterium. Classification (GTDB taxonomy): domain Bacteria; phylum Chloroflexota; class Limnocylindria; order QHBO01; family QHBO01; genus JACDBZ01. The sequence goes on from DASVEH010000170.1 coordinate 7,018, forward strand.
TTCGGGCGGGTCCCGCCGTGGATCACGCCGGCGTTGACGGTCACGGTCGGCCACCGGCCGTTGAGGCCGTGCAGGGCAAGGACCTGGTGCGCCGCCTCCAGGATGGCGGAGCGCCCCTTTTCCGGCTCGACGCCGGCGTGCGCCGCTCGGCCGCTCACGGTGACGTGGAAGTCCGCGATCCCCTTGCGGGCGGAGACGATGTCACCGTTGGCGCGCGCGCACTCGAGCACCAGCACGGCGTCGTGTGCGGGGGCCAGCGACCTGATCACGGGCGTGCTGAACGGGGAGCCGATCTCCTCGTCGGGGTTGGCCACGAAGGTGATGGCCGGGCGTGCGCCGCTCTCCCGGAGCGCGGCGATGGCGTGCAGGCCGGCCAGGAGCCCGGCCTTCATGTCGGTCACGCCGGGACCGAGTGCCCGCTCCCCGTCGGACCGATACGGCCGCGCGGCGGCGGTCCCCGGGTCGAAGACGGTGTCCATGTGGCCGATAAGGAGGATCCGGGCGCCGTCGCCGGGCAGCCGGCCGACGACCAGGTCGCCGAGCCGCGGATGTCCGTCAGCCGGTGCGTGCGGATGGCGTTCCACCTCGGCGCCGAGCTCGCGGAGCGCATCGGCCACGAAGCCGGCCACCCGGTTCACGCCGTCGGGGGTGTACGAGCCGCAGTCGATGTTGACGAGCGACTCGAGCTCGGCCAGGAAGCGCGGCAGGCGCGCCTCGACGGTGCGGCGCAGCGCGGTCGGATCGGGCATGGCGATCAATATACTCACGCCCATGCCGCGCGGAGCCGACCCTGCCGACTCCAGCGTCGAGCTGCTCGAGCTGCGCGTGCTCGACGGCCCGAACCGGTTCTTCACGCGCCCCGCGGTGAAGCTCGAGTTCGCCGGCAAGCAGCCGGGGGAGGCGGACGAGGTGTCGGCCGCGGCGGCGCAGGCGGTCAAACGGCTCCACGACGCGCTGGACCTCCCCGAGCCGCGCATCACGATGCGGCACTCGGTCGACGGGCTCCGTACCGCCGTCGCGTTCGCCTGGCGGCGACGGGCGGTGGCCCAGGCGATCGGCGCGGCCGCGGTGCGACTGGCGCTCGGGCGCTCGACCGATCGGCGCGAGGTGGCGGCCCTCCGTGCGACCGCCCACGGACCGCTCTCCCATCTGCCGAAGCCGCGGATCCCGATCGTGGCCGTGACCGGGACCAACGGAAAGAGCACGACGACACGCCTCATCGCGCACATCGCCGCGGAGGCGGGGATGAAGGTCGGGATGACGAACTCGGACGGGATCTTCGTGCGCGGGGAGCTGGTCGAGGCGGGAGATTGGACCGGTTTCGGTGGTGCTGCCCGCGTGCTCGCCGAGCCGGGGCTCGACCTGGCGGTGCTCGAGACGGCACGCGGAGGCATCCTGCTTCGGGGCATCGGCTATGCCGCCAACGACGTGAGCGTCGTCACCAACGTGAGCGCCGACCACCTCGGCCTCCAGGGCATCGACACCGTCGAGGAGCTGGCCGAGGTGAAGGGGGTGATCGTGCGGATCACCCGGCGCGACGGCTGGGCGGTGCTGAACGCCGATGACGACCTCGCGTGGGGGATGCGCCGGGTCACTCGGGCGAACCTGTACGCCTTCAGCCTCGATCCGCGCTCCTCCCGGATCGAACGCGTGCTTGACGCCGGCGGGCGGGCCGCGGTGCTCGAGGAAGGCACGCTCGTGCTCCGTGGCGCGGGCCGCCGTCCGCGGCGGCTGGCACCTGCCGCGGAGCTGCCCGTGACCGTCGCCGGCCTGTCTCGCTACAACATCGCCAACGCGCTGGCGGCGGCCGCTGCCTGCGACGCGCTCGGCGTCTCGACGGCGCGCGTCAGGCGCGGCCTGCGGTCCTTCGCCCAGGACGCGTCCGCCAACCCCGGCCGGCTCAACCTGTACGAGCGCCGCGGTGTCTTCGCCGTGGTCGACTTCGCGCACAACGAGGCCGGCCTCGCCGGCCTGATGGACGTGTCGCGCGCCGTGGCGGGACGCCGCAAGGTCCGTCTCGCGTTCGGAACGGCCGGGGATCGGACCGATGAGATCCTCCACGCGCTCGGCAGGATCGCCGGCAGCGCGGACGACCTCGTCATCGCCGAGAAGGTCCACTACCTGCGCGGACGTGATCGGGAGGAGATGAACGAGCTCCTGCGACACGGCGCGCGCGAGGGCGGCTACGACGGGGAGATCGAGGCCTTTCCCAACGAGATGTCGGCCTTCCAGGCGCTCATCGGTCGAGCCCGACGCGGCGACGTCTGCGCGGTCATGGCCCACGTGGAGCGCACCGAGCTGTTCGACTGGCTTGCCTCGGAGGGCTTCAAGCCCGTCGGCCCCGATCGCCTGCGCGAGGCGGTCGAGGGCTGATCGAGCCGGCGGGCCGCCAGGCTCGTCAGAGGTCCAGGTCGACCTCGTCCTCGGCATCTTCGATGCCCACCACTGCCCGGAGGCCATCGCTCTCGCTGGCGGCGCCGTGCTCCCGTCGCTGGAGCTCCTTCCAGATCTGGTTGGCGTGGTCGACGCAGACGACGACCACGTCACCCTCGCGGGCGATGTCGAGCGCGTGGCGGGTGGCCTCCAGCTCGTCGAGGATGGTGGTGGTCTCGCCGACGCGCGAGGCATCCGGGCTGGCCGACCTGATCCCCTCGACGATGAGAGCGGCGGTATCGCCGCGCGGCCGGCCGCGGTTGTTCTCGTCCTCGCGCACGATGATCTCGTCGAAGTGAGAGGCCGCCACGCGGCCGAGCTCGACGATGTCCTCGTCGCGGCGGTCACCGGCAGTGGCGATGACGCCGATGCGGCGGCCGGTGACCGGAGCGCGGGCACCGCCTGCCGAGGGTTCGGTGAGCCGGCCGACGAACTCACCCAGCGCCTGCAGCGCGGGCGGGTTGTGCGCGTAGTCGACGACGACCCGGAAACCGTCGAGCTCGAACATGTTGAGCCGGCCGGGGGCCATGAAGTAGGAGGTCGTGAAGGTGCGCAGGCCCTGGCGGATGTCGTGGAGGTGGGCACCGGCCGCCCAGGCGGCCGCGGTGGCGGCCAACGCGTTCTGCACGTTCATGCGCGCGCGGCCCTCGAAGGTCGCCGGGATCAGGTGCGTCCACACCAGCGACATGCTCTTGCGGCCCTGGCGCAGGACGATCATCTCGCCGTTGCGGCCATGCTCGAGGGTCACCGCTCGCCGTCCCCGCGAGGCCTGGAACTTGAGGCGCTCGTGCTCGGGATCGAGGCTGAAGTAGATGACCGATCCGGAGCAGGCTCTCGCCATCTCGGCGACGAGCGGGTCATCGGCGTTGAGGACGGCGACGCCGTCGCGAGGGACCGCCTCGACCACCACCTGCTTCACGCCGGCCAGCTGCTTGATGCTCGTGATGCCGCCCAGCCCCAGGTGGTCGCCGGTGACGTTGAGCACGACGGCCACGTCGTTGCGCTGGTAGCCGAGACCCTCGCGCAGGATCCCGCCACGCGCCACCTCGAAGACGGCGAAGTCGACGGTCGGGTTCTGGAGCACCATCGACGCCGATTTGGGCCCGGACGCATCGGCCTTGCGGACGATCCGGCCATCCACGTAGATGCCGTCCGTGGAGGTGAGGCCGACCTTGCGCCCCATCCCCTTCATGATGTGGCTGATCATCCGCGCAGTCGTCGTCTTGCCGTTGCTGCCGGTGACGGCCACGATCGGGATCCGCGCATCGGCGCCGGGCGGGAAGAGCATGTCGAGGACCGGCTTGGCGACGTACTGCGACTCGCCCTCGGTCGGATTGGTGTGCATCCGGAAGCCGGGCGCCGCGTTGACCTCGACGATGCCGCCGCCGGTCTCACGCACGGGCACGCCGATGTCCGGGCAGACGAGGTCGATGCCGGCGATGTCGAGCCCGACCACGCGAGCCGCCAGCTCGGCGAGCTCGACGTTGTCGGGATGCGCCTCCTCGGTGCGGTCAATGCTGATGCCGCCGGTGCTCATGTTGCCCGTGCGCTTGAGGTAGACCCGCTGGCCCCGCGGCGGCACGTCGGTCATCTCGAACCCCTGCTCGCGGGCATAGCCGATCGACTCGTCGTCGATCGCGATCCGGGTCAGCACCTTCTCGTGGCCGATGCCGCGCCGTGGGTCGGCATTGGTGATCTCGACCAGTTCGCTCAGGGGGTGCCTGCCATCGCCCTCGACATGGGCCGGAACCCGCTGGGCAACGGCCCGCAGGATGCCGCCGATGACGAGGCACCGGTAGTCGTTGCCGACCAGGTACGACTCGACCACGACCGCGCCGCCTCGGCTTTGCGCGCGAGCAGCCCGGTAGCCGCCGCGCACGGCCTCCTCGTCGGCGAGGTTGAGCATCACGCCGCGGCCATGGTTGCCGTCGAGCGGCTTCACCGCGACCGGCATCCCGATGCGCGCGGCGGCCGCCACGGCGGCGTCCTCGTCGCGCACGAGCTCGGCACGCGGCACGGGGACACCGGTCGCTGCCAGCAGTCGGTTGGTGAGCTTCTTGTCGCCCGCGATGTCCACGCCCAGGGAGCCGGTCTGGCTGGTCATCGTCGCCCGGATCCGTTTCTGGTGGATCCCGTGGCCAAGCTGCACCAGCGACTGCTCGTTGAGGCGGATCCAGGGGATGTCGCGCAGGCCCGCCTCGTCGAGGATCGCCTGGGTCGAAGGCCCGAAGGCGGTGCGCTCCGAGAGCCGGATGAGCGCCTCCAGCTCCGCCCTGAAGTCGAAGTCGGGCTCTGCCTCGACCAGGTGGTTGACGAGCCGCACCGCCAGCTTGCCGGCCGCGATGCCCACCGACTCCTCGGCGTACGAGTACACGACGTGATAGCGCCCCGGCTCGCCGGTGCCCCGCGTCTTGCCGCGCCCGACCTCGGTGCCCGCCTCGCGCTGGAGTTGGAGCGCGATGTGCTCCGCCACGTGCCCGACCCAGGTGCCCTCGCGCAGGCGGTCCTCGAAGCCGCCGACCCGCCCGGTTCCGCAGGTGTGCTGGCCGACGCCGGGGAGCATCTCGAGCAGCGCGGTCGTGAAGCCGGTGATCGTGCTGCTCGGGAAGTGCTCGAGCACGCCAAGGTCGACGATGAGCTTGATCGCGGGGTCGTAGTTCCAGTAGTTGGGGCCGCGATAGACACGGGTCTCTACGATCCTCAGCTCTGGCCGGGGGACCGCCCCCGGCGGCATCTCGGCGACCGCGCGGCTGATGCGCGCCGCGCGCCGGGACGGCGCGGTCACTCGCTGGCCTCGCGATCCATTCGGCTGGCGCGCTGCGCGCGGCGTCGGGCGCGTTCCGGGGCGGTGTCGTCGGCGCCCTCGGCCGCGATGCGGCGGATGAGACGCCGAGTGTGGTTCGTGGCGGCCTGCAAGCTGGCCAGCTGTCGGTCGGTGGCGCTCACAGGCCGCAGCGGCGCCATCAGCTTCCGTTTCCTGATGTCGAAGCGGTAGCCCGACGGAAGCGAGTGGAGGGTGACCCCGGAGACCATGATCGGCCGATGGCGCTTGACCTCGTACGCATCCGTCTGGATGTGGGCGGGGTCGATGACCGTCACCGAGCCCTTGCCGAGCACCTCCAGGATGCCGGCCGGACTGACCAGTGCCGCCGTGTCCTCGTCGATGCCGATGCCGAGGAGCGCGGGAGATTGCGCCACGAGCGCCAGCAGCCGGCCGAAGCGGTTGCGCTGCTCGAAGTGCTGGTCGATCAGGACGCCCGGCAGCAGCCCCAGACCGGCGCTCATCTGGGTCATCCGCTGCTTCGGAGTGGCGCCACTGGTGCCGAAGGCCACCATGTAGCTGGCGATTGCCGAGGCTCCCGCGCTGGTGCCCGCGATCACCGCGCCGTGACGATGGCGCTCGATGAGGGCCTTTCCCAGCAGAGTTCCGCCGATCACGCTCGAGAGGCGCAGCTGGTTGCCGCCGGTCAGGAAGATGGCGGTCGCGTCGTCCAGCTGGGCGACCAGTCGTCGGTCGTTGGCGTCGTCGCGCACGAGCGGGCGCATGCCTCGCACGTCGCCGATCCCCATCTGGCGGAACAGCGACAGGTAGAGCTGGGTGGCCTCGTCGCCGAGCGACGAAGCGGTCGAGATGATGACGATGCGCGCCTCCTCGCCGCCGGCCAGCGCGACGAAGCGCGACAGGATCTGCCGCTGGCGCAGCTTGTCTTCGGCTCCGCCGATGATGAGGAGGTGGCCGGCCCGGGCCTGCCCGCGGCCGGGCTTCGGAGGCATGGCGCGCAGCATAGCGAAGTGCGGAGAGAGGGGAACGTCCCCTAGACTCGATCGGATGTCCACCTCGGCCCCGGTGCGCAGCGAGCATCGCGACTACTACGAGGTCCTCGGGAGCGACCCGTCGGCCTCGAGCGCCCAGCTCCGCTCGTCGTTTCGGGCGGCCGTCCTGCGTCACCATCCGGACCGTGCGCCGTCGTCCGAGATCGCGACGCGTCGGACCTCGATACTCAATCGGGCCTGGGCGGCGCTGCGCGATCCACTGAGCCGGCTCCATTACGACCACGCCCTCGAAGCCGGTCGCGCCGAGACGCTGGAATGGCCGCTCGATGTGGGAGAGGCTCCGCGCGCGCCCCGTCCCCACCGCCGGGCCCGCATCGAGCCCGGCGAACCGAGTCCCTGGCATCAGCCGCAGTGGCGGTCCACCGCCGGGTTCCGCGTCCCGGCGGACGTGTTCCTCGCCGGGCCGAGCGCGCAGGAGCGCTGGATCGTGGAGAACCGGATCGCCGGCGAGGACTGGCGCGACCACACCGAGCGCTACTGGCTCCGCTTCGCGGCGCGCCATTACGCCGAGCGTGGCCGGATCGACGACTGGCTCGGCAGCCTTGAACGCATCGTGGCGCAGCATCCCCCCTTCGCCGAGATCGTCGACGCGAACCTCCGCGACGCGTATATCGCGGCCGGCGAAGAGCTGCGCGGCGCGATCCAGCTGCGGGAGATCGCCGAACGCGAGCCGGAGGCCTCGAGCCAGCGCCGCTGGGCCGAGCGGGAGCTTCGAGTGCTCCTCGGCGAGTACCGGGACGTACATGTCCGGCGCGGCTCCGCGGCGCGGCGCGCGGAGAACGCCGAGCTGCTCCTCAACTTCCTCGAGTCGCTCGAGATGGTGCCCAGCTTCACCGACTACCGCGCAGCCATCGTCGCTCACCGCCGTGCCGGGCATGGGGGGCGGGCTGCGGAGCTGGTGGAGCGGGTGATGGAGGCACCCGTCAGCGAGCCCGGCCGCTGGTTCAGCCTCGTCCAGCTTCTCACCGAGGCCGGACAGCTCGACCGCGCCTCGACGCTGCTCGCCGAGATCGCGCGCGGCGAGCACCCTGAAGCGCTCGATCCACGGCGGGTTCACGGCCCCTGGCGGCGGATCGCGGTCGCCCGGGAGCGGCTCGCGCGTGCACGGCGGTCAGCAGCCTCCCGCCCGGCCGCGACTTGACGGATCGGGATGCTAGGCTCGCGCCAGAGCCACTCAGGGGAGTCCCTGCGCCCATGACACTACTCAGGCCGGACCGCCGCGCGCTGGTCGGCGCACTGGTCGGTGCCGCGACGGCGCTGGTCGGTGCCTGGCTCGCCATGCAACAGGGCGAGTACATGCCGTTCACGGTGCTCCTCGTCCTCGCCATCGCGATCATCGGTCTCGCCCTCGGCGCGAATGCGGCGGCCTGGGCGTACCTCTCCGGATCGGTCGTGGTGCTTGCCCAGGCCATCGCGCCGCACGAAGGCAGCTGGGCAATGAGCGACTCGGTGCGCCTGATCGCCTTCCTGCTCGGTTCGCCGGCCCTCGTGTATCTCGTGCATCGCGCCGAGACGAATAGGCGCGTGGCCGATGCGGCGCTCCACTTGAGCCACGAGGCTCGCCGCCAGGCCGATGCCGAGCGGGATCGGCTCGAGTCGGTCCACCGTGAGCTCGACACCGCCCTCGCCGACGCCGAGCGCGAGCGCGCCCGGCTCGAGGAGGTGGCGGAGGCGATCCCCGAGCCGCTGATCGTGTACGACGACGAGCCCCGCGGAACGTACGGGAACCGCGCCGCGCTGCGCCTCTTCGGCCGAAGCTTCGTCGAGCGCCCGCTCGAGGAGTGGGGACGGGCGACCGAGCCGCGGGACGAGCATGGCAGGCCGTTGGAGCGCGACGAGTGGCCCCAGGTACGGGCCCAGCGCGAGGCGTTCCGGCGGCGGTTGACCCTCCGCATCCCAATGTCGGGGCGGGACGTGATCGCCGACACGGAAGGGACGCCGATCCCGGGCGGCGGCGCGGTCCTGCTCCTGCGCGACATCGGCAAGGAGGAGGACGAGCGCCGGCGGCTCTCGCGCTTCGCGAGCTTCGTGGCGCACGAGCTCCGCAACCCGCTGGCGGTGGCGAAGGCACGTATCGAGCTGGCCCAGCGCGATCCGGCACTCTCGTCCCGTGCGGCGGGCCACGGCGCCCGCGCCCTCGAGTCGGTCGACGCTGCGATCGGCATCCTCGAGCGCCTCGAGCTCTACTCCCGCGCCGATAGCGGTCACGTCGAGGCGCAGCGCGAGGCGTTCGAGCTGGGCCCGGCGCTCGGCGCGGCGATCGAGCGCCTGCGGGCGCGCGGCTCCGAGCGGCCGCTGCGCGTCGAGTTGCCGGACGGGCTGGCGGTGCTCGGAGACCGCCATCTCAGCGAGCAGGCGATCACGAACCTCCTGACGAACGCAGACCGCTACTCCACGCCGGGTGGTGCGATCCATGTCGAGGTGCGCGATGGGGACCAGGTCACCCTGCGCGTCCGCGACGAGGGGCCGGGAATCGGCGACGCGGTGGCGCAGCGCCTCTTCCGCGAGCGGCTCACGGCGGGACGGGGCCTCGGTCTCGGCCTCTACCTCGTCCATGCCACCATGACGGCCATGGGCGGGTCGGTGCAGCTGGAGCAGCGGTCGCCAGCGGCCGTCTTCGCGCTCCGCTGGCCGCGCGCCGACGCTGCGGGGAGTTGACGCGATCTGGGTGATGCTTTAGCGTGCTAAAGCAATGACAGATCAGACCGCAACGACGGGACCCGGCGAGGACCGGTGGATGAGCGAAGCGACCCGCGAGCTTGCCTCTGCGATCGCCAGGCTGCGGGATGCGGACGAGGC
>DASVEH010000171.1:0-5978 GCA_036380655.1 Candidatus Limnocylindria bacterium
GATAACAGTGAACCGAGACACTTTGGTCAAACGCACGATGTGCTCCCTGTTTGGCCGTCGGAGCAGCGACGGCGCTGTGCACACCGTTGCTTGGTGCGCAGCGAAGCCCGGTCGCTGCGACATGGGCAGCAGCTGACGCGCACTCGGGTACGGCTAGTTACTACTCCGGTGTGCACCGCTCCGTCAATGCCTGTCGGCTTGCACGGTGCGCGCGGTCACCGCTCTTAGGTCGATTGCCGTCCGCGCGCTCATTGGCTAGAGCAGAGCCGCCGTTATCCCGACACACCGATTCTCCCTGCTAGCTCAGGAGGCGGGTATGGGGCGGGTTTCGCGGCGGCTCCAGCACTGACCTAGTCGATGGCGGACTCCGGCGGCTTACTCGATGCCTTCCAGGCGCGAAGCTGCCGACAAGATGGACGCGGTGCTCGGGGTCTAGGCCGTGGCTGTCACCGGGGCTGTCACCACCCCAAACCGAACACCCGTCCGGAGGTCCGGACGGGCGCTTTCGTGCTCAGAATCATGGAGCCGAGGGTGGGAGTCGAACCCACAACCGTCGGTTTACAAAACCGATGCTCTGCCATTGAGCTACCTCGGCGACGCGGGTGCCGAGTGTAGCAACTCAGCGACGAGATTCGGCGCGCACCGGATACCGGACCGGCATCGAACGCCGGACAGGAACCAGGCGGCGCGGCAGCGGGAAGAGAGAGCCGACCACGCGAGCGGTCATGGGGCTCATGAGACGGGCGAGCGCCCGTCGCGATGTTCGGCCTGTCGAGCGGCGCTCCATGGGACTGCAGCCATGCAGAACCCGTGCCGAAAGGTCAGCCGGAGCGCTGGCGGACCACCTCGAACAGCAGAAGCGCTCCCGCCGTCGACGCGTTCAGGCTTGCCACGCGGCCGGCCATCGGGAAGCTCACGAGCAGATCGCACCGCCTCCGCGTTGCGCCCGACAGCCCGCTCCCCTCGCTGCCAACCACGATCGCAAGTGGACCGCGCAGGTCGGACGTCCATGCCGATGCGGGTGCGTCCTGGTCGGCGGCTGCCAGCCGCAGGCCGGCGGTCTTGAGCTCGTGGATCGCCTCCCCGATCGTCGGCTGCCGGCCGATGAGCAGGTGCTCGCTGGCCCCGGCGCTGGCCTTCACCGCCGCCGCGCTGAGCGGTGCCGCGCCGCGCTCGGGGAAGACGACGCCATCGACTCCGGCCGCCTCGGCGGAACGCAGCAGCGTTCCGAAGTTCGTCGGATCCTGCAGGTGCTCGAGGACGAGGATGAGCGGATCGTGGTTCGCCGACCGCGCGGAGGACAGCATCTCGGCCACGTCGGCCCAGCGACGCTCCGCCACCTCCAGCAGCACCCCCTGGTGGCCGTCGAAGCCGCCGATGCGAGTCAACTGGTCGGCGGGGACGCGGTCGATGGGCAGCCCGATCCGCCTCGCGGCGTCGGTGACGGCCCGCAGCTCCGGGGCGGGCTTGGCGGTGGACGAGACGAGGAGCCGATGCGCCTCGCGGCCGGCGGCGAGCGCCTCCGCCACGGGCCGCCTCCCACCGATCCACTCGGTCATCCGATCGGCTCGACCGCCGCCACCGCCCAGGCCGCGATGCCCTCCTCGCCGGCGAAGCCGAGGCCGTCCGAGGTCGTTCCTTTGATCGAGACGCCCGCCGGACCGATGCCGAGCAGCTCGCCGATGCGGCTCTCCAGCTCGTCGCGCCGCGGCGCGATCAGCGGCCGCCGCGCCGCGACGACGAGGTCGACGCTGGACGGATGCCAGCCATGCTCCGCCAGCCGTCGGACCGCCTGCCCGAGCAGGTCCGCCGAGTCGGCGTCCTCCCATGCGTCCTCGCCCGGCGGGAAGAGGGCGCCGACGTCGCCGAGGGCGGCGGCGCCGAGCAGCGCATCGATGAGAGCGTGGAGGACCGCGTCGCCGTCCGAGTGGCCCAGCGGGCCGCGCGGCTCGTCGGGCCACGTCAGGCCGCCGAGGCGCATCGGCCGGCCCTCGACGAGCCGGTGCGCGTCGAAGCCGATACCGCTCCGGACGCCACCCGGGGAGGCGCTCGAGAGCCCCGCGACCCGCTCGGCGAGGACGGCACGCATCGGCACGAGATCACCCGGCTCGGTCAGCTTGCGATTGGCCGGATCGCCGGGGACGGCGTGGACCGGCACGCCGGCCGCCGCCAGTGCGCCCGCGTCGTCGGTGATCGGCCGCCCCCAGGCGTGGGCCTCTTCGATGGCGGCGCGGAGGGCGCCAAGCCGCGCCGCCTGCGGAGTCTGGGCGGCGGCGACCTCCTCGCGCTCCACCGGGGCCACCACCCGGCCGCCGCGGACCCGCTTGAGCGAGTCGACGATGGGGACGACCGGCACGACAGCGCGTTCCGGGCTCTCGGCGGCGGCAGCGACGATGGCCCCGATGAGCTCCACGCGCAGGGCCGGCCGCGCCGCATCGTGCACGAGGACCAGCGTCTCGTCGTCGTGCCCGACGCCGGTCAGCGCCCAGAGACCGGCGATCACCGAGTCGGCCCGAACCTCGCCGCCGGGGGCGATCAGGCAGCGGTCATGGGCATCAACCGGAAGCCCTTCCCGGAAGCGTTCCATCGCGTGGTCGGGGACCATGATCGCCACCCGCACGATGCCGGGGCTCGCGAGGAGCGCGTCGAGCGCCCAGCGCCAGGCGGGCCGCCCCCACAGATCGGTCCAGAGCTTGTCGGACCCCATGCGTCGGCTGCTGCCGGCGGCGACCAGGATGGCGCAGAAGGGAGTGCTCGTCGACATCGGCTCGGGAGCCTCAGCCGGCGTCGGTTCGCGGCTGCGCGAAGATCATGCGGCCGGCCACCGTCTGGAGCACGCGGGTGACCGTGATCGGCACCTCGCCGTTGAGGTAGCGGAGGCCGTTCTCGACCACGATCATCGTGCCGTCGTCCAGGTAGCCGACCCCCTGCCCGGCCTCCTTGCCCTCCTGGATGATCCGTACGGTCATCTCCTCGCCGGGGTGCAGGACCGACTTCACGGCATTGGCGAGCTCGTTGATGTTGAGGACCCGGATCCCCTGGAGGTCGGCGACGCGGTTCAGGTTGTAGTCGTTGGTCAGGATGGCGGCGCCGTGATCCCGGGCGTAGGCCATCAGCTTGGCATCCACCTCGGCGACCTCGGGATAGGTCGCCTCGCTCATCTCGACCGAGGTGGCCGGTTCCTTCTGAAGGGCCGACAGCATCTCGAGCCCTCGGCGACCACGATTACGGCGCATCGTGTCCGGCGAATCCGCGATGCGCTGCAGCTCGTCGAGCACGAATCGCGTGATCACCAGCGAGCCGAGCACGAAACCGGTCCGCGCGATGTCGACGATCCGGCCGTCGATGACGGCGCTCGTGTCGACCACCACCCGGTTCGAGGCCCCGCGGCCGCGCCCGCCGGGCAGGAGGCCTCCGAATGCGCGGAGCAGCACGTCGCGCTTGTACATGGTCGCGGCCAGCATCATCACGGCGAGGAAGATGGAGACCACCGGCGGCCCGACCGATCCGATCACCCCACCGAGCTGGGCCAGCGGAACGCCGATCAGGACCCCCATCAGCAGGCCGACCACGACGGCGCTGACGCCGAGCGCGAACTCCCCGGCACCCGCCTCGGTCAGTGTCTCGACCGCGCGGCGCACAGGGTAGATCGTGATGTACGGGATCGCCAGGTAGCCGAACAGCAGCGTGGCAACCACGAACGCGGTCAAGAACGCCGGGCGGTTGGCCGGCTCGATGAGGTCTCCGGCACGTTCGAGCAGCGCCAGGCCCAGCGCAAAGCCGATGAGGGTGCCCAGCAGGGCACCCGTGAATTGGATGATGCGTGTCATGGATTGATCAGTCCGGGGATGAAGGCCAGTGGGTTTGCCGTCGAATGAATGAGATGAAAGATGACCATGACGGCGACCCGCCCAGCGGGCGACACACGGTAGCACGCCGATCCGAGAGCGTCCACGCTCGCCGATAGGCTTACCGCTCGAGCGTCGCCTCCAGCGCGGCCCGGATGTCCGCCGCGACCACCAGGCCGTCGGGTCCCGGCGCCGCGCGCTCGCCGCGGGCCGGGCCGGTCACCATGCGGTCGAACCCGAGCCGTCTCGCCTCGAGGAGCCGTCGCTCGGAGCGCACTGCCGCGCGCAGCCGCCCCGACAGGGCCACCTCGCCGGCGAGCACGGTGCCACGACGCACCGGTCGCTCGCGCAGGCTGGACGCCAGGGCGGTGGCGATCGCCAGGTCCGCCGCGGGCTCGTCGATCCGGAGCCCGCCGGCCACGTTGACATACACGTCGTGCCCGCTCAGGTTCAGGCCGGCGTGGCGCGCCAGGACGGCGATGAGCATCAGCACACGGTTCGCATCGATCCCCGTCGTCGCGCGTCGCGGCGAACCGTAGCTCGCCGCGGCCGAGAGCGCCTGGATCTCGACCGCCAGCGGTCGTGTCCCTTCGAGCGCGATCGTCACCGCCGCTCCGGCGGTCGGCGTCTCCTCGGACTCCAGGAAGAAGCGGCTGGCGTCGTCGACCTCGGCAAGGCCGTCGCCACGCATCTCGAGAACTCCCACCTCATCGGTCGAGCCGAATCGGTTCTTCGCGGCGCGCAGCAGGCGGGTCGAGCCGAGCCGCTCGCCCTCCAGGTAGATGACCGCGTCGACGAGGTGCTCGAGCGTGCGCGGCCCAGCCACCGTCCCCTCCTTCGTCACGTGCCCGACCAGGGCGATGCACGTCTGCCCCGCCTTGGCCACCTCGGCCAGGCGGGCCGCAACCTCGCGGACCTGGCCCACGCTCCCGGCAGGGCCGCTCAGCTCGGGGCTGGTGATCGTCTGCACGCTGTCGACCACGGCAAGTGCGGGCGCAACCTGCTCGATGGCGGCCAGCGCGGTCTCCAGGTCGGTCGTGGCGGCCAGGCCGAGCCCTTCGACGACGCCACCGATCCGCTCCGCTCGCCCGCGCACCTGCGAGGCCGACTCCTCGGCGGTGACGTACAGCGCGCTTCCTCCGGCGGCCGCGATGCGCGCCGCCAGCTGAAGCAGGAGGGTCGACTTGCCGATGCCGGGGTCGCCACCGATGAGGATGATCGAGCCGGGAACGAATCCGCCGCCGAGCACGCGGTCGACCTCGCCGATGCCTGACGTCAGCCGGGCTGCCTCGGCGCTGGTGACGGTCCCGATCGGTGTCACGGCGTTGGCGCCGGTGACGGCCCGCACGGCCGATGGGCCGCGCCCGCTCGGCCGCGGCGCCGCGATCGTCTCGACCAGCGTGTTCCAGGCGCTGCACGACGGGCACTGCCCCGCCCACTTCGGGGAGGCGGCGCCGCACTGCTGGCAGAGGTAGGTCGTCTTGACGGCTGGCACGCTGCTCCGGGACGGTCGACGATTTGGGTTGAGTACGCCGGATCGTGGCGTAGCGCCGCTTACCGCGGCCTTATCGGCGGCTTACCGGCCGGCTTTGGCCGGCTGACGCTTCGACGGGCTGCCGCGGTCGATGGTGAGAGCCCCGTCGGCACCCACGTCCACGGTGACCGTGTCCCCGGCCGTGAAGGTGGCCTGGAGCATGCGCTCGGCGAGCGCATCCTCGATCTGGTTCTGGATCTCGCGGCGCAACGGCCGCGCGCCGTAGGCCTGGTCGTAGCCCTTGGCGATGATGGCGTCCTTGGCCGCATCGGTCACGACCAGCTCCATCTCCTGGCCGGCGAGCTGCTCCTTGACGCGGGCCAGCAGCAGGTCGACGATCTCGCGGATCTCCTCCCGGGTCAGCTGTCGGAAGACGACGGTCGCGTCGATCCGGTTCAGGAACTCCGGGCGGAACGTGTTCTTCAGCTCCGAGAGCACCTTGTCCTTCATGCGGTCGTATTCCGCGTTGGCCTGCGCGGCCTCCGAACCACCGGCGCGGAAGCCGATCGAGGTGTCACGCTGCAGCTCGGCCGCGCCGACGTTGCTCGTCATGATGATGACGGTGTTGCGGAAGTCGACGCGACGCCCCTTGGCAT
>DASVEH010000172.1:0-3830 GCA_036380655.1 Candidatus Limnocylindria bacterium
GGCCGAATCGAGCTAAAGCGGTTCGCCGCGGTGGCTGGCTTCCAACGCGCGAGCTGGTCCTCGATAAAGGCCTCCACGTGCTCGCGCCGGATGGCGGCGACATCGATCGGCATGCCGCGGTCCCGAAGAAAGGCTGCCAGCCGGGCCAAGCCATCAAGGTAGGTTCTTTGCGTCTTCGGCGAGAGGTTCGCCGCGCGCATGCTGCGAGCGAAGGAGGTCACATTGGCCGGAAGGTCGCCATCGGTTAGGATGCCAGGCGATGCTGTATTCGCGAGCGACGTACCAGTTGCGATCACACTCGGACAATACCGAGTTTTCTGCTGTCACAACGCTGTAGCGAATGCGAAATCGACAATCCCGCTCTCTTTGAGCGTGAACCGGCGCCCGTAGCTCAGCGGATCAGAGCAGCTGACTTCGGATCAGCAGGTCGGGGGTTCGAATCCCTCCGGGCGCGCCATCCTCCTCCTTACTCCAGGCGTCTTGTGGTGTTTGGACCACAGGCCCCGCAGCTTGTACCGGGCCGGGAGAGAGCGCGAGCGTAACGGTCCGGATTCTGTAATGCGCCAGTCATTTGGATCTCCATAACGATGTGGGCGTCGACGCGGAAGGCAGCGTGGAGCCGCCGAGCCATCGGCGCTGTCGGTCTGACGGCACTCGGCCTATACGCCGTACTGAAGGCTGCGTGGGCGGCCGGCAGCCGCGTGGGCATCGTCGACCGCGCGGCGTGGGACCGCGCCTTCGGGCAGCTCAGTGACTTCGAGCGTTGGGCGGTGCTCTGGGGTACGGACCTGCTTGCCCTGGGCGGCGCACTGGTGCTCCTTGCCGTTCTGGCCGACCGGGCGACACCATTCGGTCGTGCGCCCTTGCGTGGAGCCGTGCGGGCCGGCAGCTGGATCGCGGCCATCCTCTTGGGGGCGTTCGCTCTAGCAGCGCTCGGCTCGACCGTCGTATCTGATGTGCAAGTGAGCCGCGGGGAAGCGGAGCCATCGCCGATGGCGGCCTGGGTGTACTACGGCGTCTACACCTGCTTCCTGGCCTACGCCATCGCACTCGCCGTGGCATGCATGGTCACCCGGGATCGCGGAACAGCCGACCATCCGCCTCGACGACCTACGGTCGATGGTCATTGATCGCGACCTCCAGGGCCCGATCGATCCCGGCGAAATAGTCGGCCGCGGTTACTGGCACTGACAGCTCCGGGGTAATCGTCAGCCGCGGATCGTCGGCGGTCGACTTCTGCCAGTAGCGCGTGCTCACCGCCAGCTCCATCGGAATCGGAAAGTCGGCCAGTCCGACCGGGACGGTGTCGTTCCAAAAGTTGAGGCCGCCGCCCATCGGCTCGCCAACGAAGATCGCCGCGGTCGATCCTTCGATCTCGGCGGCCAGGTTGGCGGCAGCCGAGAAGGTCACGCGATCGATCAGCACATACAGGCGTCCCGGCCGGTCGATTGCGGGGTTGCGCAGCAATGCGAGGAGCGTGCCGTAGCTCCCATTGTCCCCACCGGTGTTCTGCCGCAGGTCGACGATGATGCGGTCCACCTCGGGACGGGCAGCGAGAGCCTCGAGCTCGTCGATTTCATCCCTGCCGATGGGCAGGACGCGGCCGTACCGCACGTACACTGCGCCCGAATCGGGCATTGTCTCGATCTGGAACTGGTCGCCGGAGGGCTGCGCATGCCGCAGCCCGTCCCGGGCGGTTAACCCGTGGTACGGCATGAGGCCATAGGCCATCGAACCGCCCCAGTCCTCGAACTCTGCGCGGGAAACAGGCTCGAGCAAGATAGTTTCAGCCGCTCCCGACTGTTCGACCGTGATCGGTACCGCACCTGCGCCGATGACGCCGAGGCCACGCAGGACCGTGCTGCGCAAGAGAAAAATCGGCCGAAACGATGGGACGGTCGCGGGACTGTCACGCGGAACCAGCGGCTCCAGGCTCGCCAGGAGGTCAGCGATCGGCTCGTCGCCGATAGCGGTGATGCGCGACCCAATCAGCTCCTGGTGGGGCGGCATCGCGTCGGTGATGAAGACGCCGTCGCTGAACTCGTAGACGCGGAAGGGGAGGATCGTCTCGGCGGCGTCCGGAGTCGGTAGTGCGAATTGGTGACCGTCGCGCTCGACCGAGAGCCTGGCCCACAGTCGCATGAGCTCCACGGCGGCTGCCTCGGGAGCCAGGTCGGCAAGGCGCGCCTTGAGCTCTTCGGCCGCCGCGACGAACTCGGCACGCGATACGGCATGGAATGGGTCCGGATGGATCTCCTCCAAACGCAGGAGGGCCCGATCCACCGCATTCCGCGAGGCCTCCACGCTCGACAGCGTCGGCTGAGCGCTGGCGACGATGGACGATGAGTCGGGTCGTTCGCCGCGGTCAGACTCGACCGGGCCGGTACATGCCACGAGCACCAGAAGCAGGGCAAGGACGCTTCTCACAAACTCAATACGGTAGGACGGGGGCTAGCGTTCAAGCCAAGGAAGTTGGGGCGGGACTGCTCACTGGGCTGCCATGGCGCTCGACCGAACTCCGGATAGCGGGAATAATCCGGACATGCCGAACCAACGCGCAGAGGCCACCATTGCGGCCTCACGGCCGACGCGACTCCGCCGGCACGAGAGTCAGTCCCTGACCCGGTCGCGCCTCCTCGAAGCCGCTGGCGATGTCTTCGCCGAGAAGGGCTTTCGCGGCGCCACGATCGCGGACGTGGCGGACCGAGCCGGGTACACGATCGGCGCGGTGTATTCGAACTTCGAGAGCAAGGACGCGCTGTTCCGGGCGCTCATGACAGAGCGGCTCGAGCAGGTCGAGGCGAACTTGGCATTCGCGTTCGGCCAAGAGGCCCCCGACCTCCGTGGCAGCGTCGACGAGCGTATCGAGTATGAGCTCGACCGATTGCAGGCCGCCGAGGATGCGGTGCCGGCACGCTGGTGGCGGCTTCTCAGCGACTACCGCGCCTATGTTCGCGACCGACCCCAGGCCAGCGCCGAGCTGGCGGAGCTGGATCGGAGGTGCCGCGACATCATCGCTCGCCATGTGGAGCGGTTCGCCGCCGACGTCGGAATCGACCTCCCGATGCCGCCCATCGTCCTCGTCGAGCTGATGAACGCGCTCAGCGAGGGTCTCAGGGCCGCGCATGCCGAAGGTCGTGCCTCGATGAGCTCGGGCGAGGGGTTGCGACTGGTCGTCGGCACGATGATCAGGGCCGCGACCCGGGGTGCGAACTCGTAGGCCACGAAGCAGTGGCTCCGATGCACTACAGCGGCGTCCACGTTGCGGTCTCCGCAAGAAGCTCGGCGAACTCGCGCGGGTGTGCGAGGTGGGGGAAGTGTCCGCTGCGCGCCCACACGAGCGTCCGAGCCTCGGGGAAATTTGTCGCCAGCCAAGTCGACTCGGCGGGGGACAGCTCACGCCCGGCGACGGCCACGAACGGAAGACCCGCCCGGCGGATCGCCGTGACCGTGTCAAAGATCATGCTCTGGATCTCAGGCGGCGCTCCGTCGAGGAGGTCCTGCCAGTAGCCGAGGAGCACAGCCTGGCGTGCTCTGCTCGTCTCGGCGACGAACGATCGAACGTCCGGGTTCAGCTCATCCAGCCCGAAGACGTTGCCCGAAATGGCTGCCCAGGCTTGGTCGAAGTCCTGACCCTCGAGCGCCGGGCGCATCGCGTGCAGGGTGCGGGCGAACTCGCCGACCATCAGGCTGCCGTCGACGGTGATCACGCCACGCGACGGGAATGCGGCGCCATACGTCACCGCGATGCCGGCGCCGCCCGAGTGGCCGACGAGCACGGGCGCCTCGACTCCGGCGTCCAGCAGGGCGGCGCGAACCGCGCCGAGCAC
>DASVEH010000173.1:0-18649 GCA_036380655.1 Candidatus Limnocylindria bacterium
GAGGGCGGTCGTCGGCTCGTCGGCGACGATGACGTCCGGGTCGCAGGCCAGGGCCAGCGCGATCATCGCGCGCTGACGCATGCCGCCGGAATACGTGTGCGGGTACTCGTTGGCGCGCCGTCGACCGATGCCGACCCGCTCGAGCAGCTCGGCCGCCCGCCGCGCGCCGGCCTGCCTGCCGGTCCCCGGCGCGTGGAGGCGCACCGCCTCGCTGATCTGGTCCCCGACGGTACGCACGGGGTTGAGCGCGTTCATGGCCCCCTGGAAGACCAGGGAGAGACGGGTCCAGCGGAAGGCACGCAGCGCACGTCCGTCCAGCGAGAGCAGGTCCTCGCCATCGAACCAGACCGAGCCCCCCACCACCCGACCTCCGGGCGGCAGGAGGCGCAGGATGCCGAGCACGGTCGTCGTCTTTCCGCAGCCCGACTCGCCGACCAGCCCGAGCGTCTCGCCACGATGCAGGTCGAAGCCGACCCCGTCGACCGCGCGCAGCGGCCCGCCGGGTCCGTCGAACTCGATCGACAGGTCGCGGACGCGGAGGATCGGCGTGGAGGCGTCCGCGATCGGTGGCGCATCGAGCGCAGGCGCCACCCGGTCGCGGGCGACATCGGTTCCGGGCGCCTCGAGGTGGTGGCGCTTGAGCCGCGGGTTGAGCGCATCCTCGAGGGCGGTTCCCAGCAGCGTCGTCGCCAGGACCACCCACACGATGGCCAGGCCGGGCGGAATGAGCGCCCACCACGCGCCCGCCGACACCGCGCCGCGGTCGAAGGCGAAGTTCAGCATCTGGCCCCAGCTGATGACGGTCGGGTCGCCGAGTCCAAGGAAGGCGAGCGTCGACTCCGACAGGATGGCGAGGCTGATGACGAGCACCATGTTGGCGAGCATGAGCGGGAGCACGGCCGGCAGGATGTGCCGCCGCAGGATGTGCGCATCGCCCGCGCCGATCGCGCGGGCGCGCATGACAAACTTTCGCTCGCGGACGGTCAGGGTCTGGGATCGCACCAGCCTCGCGGTCGTCGTCCAGCCCAGGGCGCCGATCACCACGATGATCGTGCCGAGCGAGGGGCCGATGATGGCGACGAGCACGATCTGCAGAGCCAGGTCGGGGATGACCAGGAAGAAGTCGGTGATCCGCATCAGGAGGGACCCGATCCAGCCACCCCTGTAGCCGGCCACGATCCCGACCAGGCCGCCGATGAGGAGCGCAATCGAGGCCGCCGCGAAGCCGACGGTGAGCGACACCCGCGCTCCGTGGATGAGCGACGAGAGCACGTCCTTACCACCGTCATCGGTCCCGAGCAGGTGAGCCGGCGACGGCGCCTGGTAGATGTCGAGGATGTTGACCCGCACGCTCGCGTACGGATCGTAGGGCGCGACGAGCGGCGCCAGGATGGCGAGGAGGACGGCGAGCCCCAGCATCACCGCGCCGACGAGCCCCATCCGGTGCCTCAGGAACGCGCGCCAGGCTCGCCGCGGCGAGACCGCGGTGGTCGGGGCGGTGACCTCCAGGAGCGCCGTCATCGGCTCATGCCTCGCTCACCCGTGGGTCGAGCCAGCCGTAGATCAGCTCCGCCACCAGGTTGGCGACCACCACCGCCAGGGCGATGAGCAGGAAGGCTCCCTGGAGCACCGGGTAGTCGCGGTCGGCCACCGCGTTGACCGTCAGCGCGCCGAGGCCGGGCCACGAGTAGACCGCCTCGACCTGGATGGCGCCCGAAACGGTGAAGCCGAGATTGAGCGCGATGAGGGTCACCATCGGGAGCATCGCGTTGCGCAGCGCGTGGTACCGAATGATGCGGTAGGTCGACAGGCCCTTGGCGCGCGCGGTCAGGATGTAGTCCTCGCCGAACACGTCGAGCACGCTGCTGCGCATGATCAGCATGTACTCGCCCAGCAGCACCAGGGTCAGCGTCAGGGTCGGCAGCAGGAGATGGCGGCCGACGTCCCAGGCGAGGTCGGCGAACGACGCGAAGTCTTCACCGATGGTGATCCGCCCCGAGCTCGGCAGCCCGAACCAGTTCGCGCCCGCCACGAGCAGGATGATGCCCAGGAAGAAGGTGGGCAGCGACCACATGAAGAGGCTGAAGGTCAATGCCGCCACGTCGACCGGACGCCCCCGCCGCCAGGCAGCGAACAGGCCAAGTGCCGACCCGAGCAGGATGGCCAGCAGCTGGGACGGCAGCACCAGCCACAGGGTATTGACCAGGGCATGGCCGATGAGGTCGCTCACCGGCTGGTCCCGAAACGCGTAGCTCTGCCCGAGGTCCCCGCGGCTCAGCGCGGCGAGATAGGCGGTGAACTGGCTGTCGAGCGGATTGCCGCCGTCGAGGTCGACGAAGACCGGCTTGTCGATCCCGAACCGCTCGCGCAAGGCCTCGACCGCGGCCGGGTTGAGCCTCGGATCGCGTAGCCCGGACTTGGCCGGGTCACCGGGCAGCACCCGGAAGAGGAGGAAGTTGAAGGTGATCACCACGAGCACGGTGACCAGGGCCCATCCGACCTTGCGCAACAGGTAGCCGCCGCGCCCGCTCATCGATCGAGCCTCGGCTCATGGCGCGGCGAGCACGCGGACGCGGACGTGGTCACGGGCACGACGGGCCGAGCGTCGTCACGACGCTCGGCCCGCATCGGCTACTCGGCCGGACGGAGGGAGAGGAGCGAGGACGGATCCGACAGGCCCAGCGTCGGGTCGTTGTCCAGCCAGCCGCTGAACGTATCGGTCCGCCAGGCCTCGATCTCCTGCTGGTAGTACGGGATGATGTACGGCACGTCCTCGACGAGGATGCGCTGCATCTCGATGATCTGCTCCACGCGGGCCGCATGGTCGAGCTCGACCGCCTGCGAGTCGTAGAGCGCGTCGTACTCGGGATTGCAGTAGCCGGTCTCGCTGAAGCCAGTGTCGATCTCGCTGCACAGACCGACGCCGAGCAGGAAGGCCGGATCGGGGTCGGAACCCCAGCCCCACAGCATGATGTCGTAGTCGAAGCTCGGGCAGCACACGCTGGTCAGCGTGTCCGGATCCAGCCCCTCGATCTCGATCGCCACCCCGATCTGCTCCCACGTCCCCTGCAGCAGCTCCGCCTCGCGCGGGGCGCTGTCGATGTCGTCGGCGTAGTTGAAGCGGAAGGTGAGCGTCTCGCAGTCCTGGTCGGGCAGGCACTCGCGCACGCCGTCCCCGTCGCTGTCCTCGTAGCCCGCATCGTCGAGGAGGGCATTCGCCGCGGCGATGTCGAACGGATAGTCCTCCACTTCGGACGCGTAGTACTCGCCGAGGCCGGGCGGCACGAGTGACAGGCCCGGCGATGCGGTGCCCAGCGTCGCGACGTCGATGATGTTGGCCTTGTCCGTGGCGGTCGCCAGCGCGCGGCGGACGGCCACGTCCTTGAGGGCCGGGTGTCCCGAGCAGACGCCACCGTCCTCGGGGCAGTCCTCGTCGGCGACGATGTTGAAGAACACGTCGCGCAGGCTGCCGCCGGCTCCGACGTCGGCGATGTGGACCTGGACGTTCTCCGCGTTCTGGAGCGACGCCACTGCCGTTGCCGGGAACTCGGTGATCGCATCGACCTCACCGGTCGTCAGCGCCGTCACGCGCGCGTCGGCGTTATCGATGGTCTCGAAGATGGCGCCGTCGATGTTCGGTGGAGTGCTCCAGTACTCGGTGTTCGCCTCGAGCTCGAGGAACTCGCCCTGGCTGGCCTCGGCCAGCTTGAACGGCCCGGACCCGATCATCTCCTCGTTCTCGAAGGCGACGGCGTCGTCCTCGGACTCCCAGACGTGCTGCGGGAGCACGTAGATGAAGGCCATGCTGGCCTCGAAGGTGTTGAGCGGCTCTGCCGTCGTCAGGGTGACGGTGCTCTCGTCGGTGGCCTCGATCGTCTCGAAGGGCGCGGCGTACGACGGCAGGAACGGGAAATCCTCGGTGTCCTTGTAGAGCTGGATGGTGAAGGCAACGTCCTCGGCCGTCAGCGGCTCGCCATCGTGGAAGGTGGCGCCATCGACGATCGTCATCGTCCAGGTCAGCCCGTCCTCGGAGACGGACCACTCGCTCGCCAGCTCGGAGACGAACTCGCCGTCGGAGGTGACGCTGATCGGGGTGTCGTACACGAGCTCGTACAGGGTGTACGCCTCGGACAGCACGCCGTTGCCGGGGTTCAGGCTGTCGGGATAACCGCCCCAGCCGATGCGCACGGTCCCGCCGGTTGCGGTGCCCGCGTCAGAGGGCGCGGCGCTCGACGGAGCGTCGCTGCCCGCCGGCTCTTCGCTGGCGCTCGGCTGCACACCGGCGCAGGCGGCGAGCAGGAGCGAGGTGGTGGCCAGCATGGCCATGGATGAACGTAGGCGTCGCACCGTCCCGGTACCTCCAAACCTCAAGCGGCGCGTGGATGCCCGGGGCGGGACGGCCGCTTCGCTGTCGGAGGATGGCACACCCCACGGATTCCGGTCAACGTTTCTCGGTGCTTTGCGGAATCCGGACAACCGCCTCTGGAATCGGTCGGCATACTCCGGTCCCATGACCGAAGCCACGCCGCGCGCCCTCGTCCACGCCCACGTCGCGCTCGAATCGTTCCGCCTCGCTCCCGATGGAGACGCAGTGGTGTACGCCCTGCGCCGCGTCACGGGCAACGACTATGAGTCGCACCTGTGGAGCCGTCCGTATCGCGGCGGCCGCGCTCGTCAGCTCACCCGTGGCCGGGTACGGGACGGATCGCCCGCCATCTCGCCCGACGGCGGCCGCGTCGCCTTCGTTCGAACCTCTGTCGGCCGAAACGATGCAATCGCCCAGGCCTGGGTGCTGCCGCTCGACGGCGGCGAGCCGTGGCAGCTGACGACGCTCAAGCACGGAGTCTCCAGCGTGCACTGGAGCCCGGACGGCCGGCGTCTGGCCCTCGTCGCTCAGGCAGGCGACCATCGCTTCATCGTCGGCGCCGACGGGCCGAAAGGGCGCACCCCGCTCGCACGCCGCCTCACCCGGCTCGACTTCCGCGACGACGAATCCGGGCACGTCGTGCGGCGGACCCACCTCTGGCTGGTCGCCGCCCGCGCAGGAGCGAAGCCGCGTCAGCTGACCAGCGGCGACTTCGACGTGCTCCACCCGGCCTGGTCGCCAGACGGACGCCGAATCGCGTTCAGCGCCGATCGCGGCCCGGACAGCACCATCCATCCACGGCTCCAGATCTGGTCGGTGGGAATCGAGGCCGCCCGGCCCCGGGTCCAGGAGCTTGCCAGCCTGGCCGGTGACGCTGATTGGCCGGCCTTCTCGCCCGATGGCCGGCGGCTGGCGTTCATCGGCACCGACGTCGACGATCCACCCGACGAGGTCCCTCCCGCGGTCTGGGTCATGGAGCTACCCTCCGGAGCGCCACGCTCCCTCACCGCCGCGCTCGATCGCCCGGCCGGCGAGTGGGCATGGTGCGACCTCCTCATGGCCGAGGAGGCGCCGGGGCCGATCTGGCTCGACGATGGCGCGCTGGCGACGATCATCGGCGACCGTGGCCGGGGCATTCCCACCAGGGTGGACCTGGATGGCATGGCCATCCCGCTCGTCGACCCGACCCTTCCGATCGCGTGCGCAGGCATCGAGGCGGCTGCCGGTCGCATCGCGGTCAGCGCCGCCATCGCCGGCCGCGGCGGTGACGTCCACGCCGTCGAGAACGGCGCGGCGCGCGCCATCACCCGGGACGGATCGTCGTGGCAGCGGCGCTTTCCAGCGCCCGAAGTGTCCGAGCTCGAGCTGGAAGGCCCGGCCGGACCGATCCAGGCCTGGCTCGCCTCGCCCGCCGATGCCGGCCGGCGGCGGCTCCCCACCATCCTCCACCTCCACGGCGGCCCGACCGGCGCCTGGGGCCCGGGCGGCACCCTCGACGCGATCGCGCTGTGCAACGCCGGCTATCGCGTCCTGATGCCGAACATCCGGGGCTCGGCGACCTTCGGCGCAGCGTGGGTGCGGCCGCTCTCGGCGAGCTGGGGCGCGGTCGACGCGGACGACGCCCTCGCGGCGGTCGACGCACTGGTCGACCGAGGGCTGGCCGATCCCAGGCGGCTGGGGGTCATGGGCCTCTCCTACGGTGGATTCCTGACCCAGTGGCTGGTCGGGGTTACCGATCGATTCGCGGCCGCAGCGGCCGAAAACGGCGTGACGAACCAGGTGAGCACCTGGGCCAACTCCTACTTCGGCGTCCACTACAACCGGCGGGCCGGTTTGGGAGATCCGCTCAGCGATGCGGGCATGCGCTCTCTGTGGCGGTCGTCGCCGCTGCGCAACGCGCCGAAGATCACGACGCCACTCCTCATGCTCCAGGCCGAGGAGGATCGGATCTGTCCGGCGGCCGACAACGAGCAGCTCTTCACGGCCCTCAAGGTGCTCGGCCGAGAGGTCGAGATGATCCTCTACCCCGACGAGCACCACGAGATGAAGAACTCCGGTCGGCCCGACCGCCGGATCGACCGCATGGAGCGCATCCTGGCCTGGTTCGACCGATACGTGCGGCGCGCCTGAGGGTCCCCCGGGGTCAGGCCGACGACTTGCGGCTGAGCCGCTCGGCCAGGCCGCCGACGGTGAGCGCGAGCCCCAGCGCCAAGATCCCGATGGCGGCGACGAGGCGGAACGCCTCGCCCCCGAAGGCGGTCGCGAACACGAGGTAGGCCACCACCCCGCCCGCGGCGATGCCGGAGCCGATCCACTTGAACGCGGGCGCATCGGCGATCCAGCCGGCCGCGTACATCCCCAGCCCGAAGCTGAACGGCAGGACGCTCCACAGGTAGGCCCACGCTGCCCAGCGGTCGGTGAGGCTCGTGTAGAGCAGGGCTCCTCCGACGCCGGCCAGCAGCGCGCCGGGAATGACCATCCCCGCTCGCAGACGGCGGCTCGGTCCGCCGAGGAATCCGGGGACGAGGAAGAAGAGCGACAGGCCGATGAAGACCACCGGCCACCAGCGCAGCACGTCGTCGCCGACTCCGAGGCCGCGGATGAAGCCGAGAAGCGGCTCGCTGGCGAGGACGACGAGGCCGATCATCACGAGCAGCAGCCCGGCGATCAGCTCGATGGTTCGGCTCACGAGCCCGAGTATACGGGCGCCGGATTGAACGCCGGGACCGCCGATTCGGTATGTGATGCAAGGCCGGCCGCCGACGCGATCGCGATACGCCCAGTTCGAGCGACTCGATGGAGAGCGAGGTGGCAACCATGGCGCGAACACGCCCAGGCGTCATCGTCATCGCTGTGGCGGTGCTCAGCCTGACCGGCTGCGCCGGCCAGGGTCCCGACGGCGAGCGGCCGGCGCCGCCAGCCCACGGGCCGCACATTCCCCCGCCGCCTCCGGTTGCGCCGCCGCTGCCGCCGGCGCCGGTCCCCGCGCCGCCGGTCGGCGCGCCGTATCCGGACGTGACCTACGAGAATCCGGGCGTCAACGCGCCGCTGGACCCGATCTTCGACGGACGCTCGACCTTCTCGCTCGACGTCGACACCGGTGCCTACGCCGTCGCTCGCCGCTACCTGTCCGACGGGTTCCTGCCGGACCCCGACTCGGTGCGCGTGGAGGAGTTCGTGAATGCCTTCGACGGAGGCTATGCGGCGCCGGTCGAGGACACGTTCGCCATCAGCGCCGATGCAGCGCCCGCTCCGTTCGGCTGGGGCGAGTCGTCGCAGCTGCTCCGCATCGGGATCCGGGCGCGCGACGTGGCAGATGCGCAGCGCCCCGACGCGCGACTCACCTTCGTCGTCGACACGTCGGGCTCGATGGACATGGAGAACCGGCTCGGCCTGGTGAAGCAGTCCCTCGGCCTGCTGGTCGACGGATTGCGGCCGACCGACACGGTCGGGATCGTGGAGTACGGGAACGAGGCGGAGGTCGTGCTGCCGGCCACTCCAGCCAGCGAGGCGTGGGCCATCCATGACGCGATCGATCGGCTCCGCCCGAGCGGCAGCACCAATGCCGCCGCGGGCCTGCTGCTCGGCTACGAGCTGGCGCGCCACGCCTACGATCCGGGCAGCCTGAACCGGGTCGTCCTCGCCTCCGACGGAGTCGCCAACGTCGGCTTGACCGATGCGGACGACATGATCGCCGTCATCGGGGACGCGGCCACCGAGCACATCCAGCTGGTCACCGTCGGCTTCGGCATGGGCAACTACAACGACGCACTGATGGAGCAGCTCGCCGATCACGGCGACGGCTTCTACGGCTACGTCGACGATCTCGACGAGGCACGGCGCCTCTTCCTCGAGGATCTGACCGGCACGCTGACCACCGTCGCCCTCGACGCCAAGGCGCAGGTCAGCTTCGACCCACTGGCGGTGCGCACGTACCGGCTCCTCGGCTACGAGAACCGGGCCATCGCCGACGAGCAGTTCCGCGACGACACGCTGCCGGCCGCCGGCATCGGCGCCGGTCACTCGGTGACCGCGCTCTACGAGCTCGAGCTCATGCCCGGCGCCCGGGGCCCGATCGGCTCCGTGGCACTGCACTGGACCGATCCAGCCACCCACGCGCCGCACGAGACCGGTCGCGCGATCAGCACGGACGACTTCGCGCCGACCTTTGCCCATGCATCGCCCCGCTTCCGTCTGGCGTCGCTCGTGGCGGCCTGGGCCGGAGCCCTGCGTCACGACCCGTGGGCGGCAGGAGTCTCGCTCCAGCAGATCGCCGACGAAGTGCGGGTGCTGTACGGCGAGCTCGAGGCCGACCCCGATGTCGCCGAGCTCGTCCAGCTCACCGCCGAGGCGGCGCGCCTCGGAGGACGCTGACCGGGCGGGGCGCTACATCTCACCTTCGAACGGAGGCTGCGGCATGCGCAGCGGCTTGTCCCTGCGGTAGCCGAGGAGGTAATCGGCCTGCATGAGGGTGTGGATCTGCGACGTTCCCTCGTAGATCACCGAGCCCTTGGAATTGCGCAGGTAGCGCTCGACCGGGTACTCGTTGCTGTAGCCGTAGGCGCCGTGGACCTGGATGGCGTCGAGGGCCGAGGCCACGGCGTGATCGGTGCAGAACCACTTCGCCAGGCCGGTCTCGCGGGTGTTGCGCTCGCCGGCGTTCTTCTTCCAGCCGGCCTTGAAGACGAGCAGCCGGCCCGCCTCGATGCCCGCGTACATCTTGGAGATCATCTGCTTGACGAGCTGGTGCTCGCCGATCTCCGAGCCGAACGTCTTGCGCTCGTGGGCGTACTTGACCGATGCGTCGAGACAGGCCTGCGCCAGCCCGACCGATCCGGCCGCGACGGTGTAGCGCCCCTGGTCGATCGCGCTCATGGCGATCGTGAAGCCCTCCCCCTCCTCGCCGACCCGATTGGCCGCGGGGACCTCGCAGTCGGCGAAGGTCAGGATGCCGGTATTGCCGGCCCGCACGCCGAGCTTGCCGTGGAGCGACTCGCTGCTGAAGCCGGGGAAGGAACGCTCGACGATGAAGGCGGTGATCCCCCGGTGGCCCTTCGAGCGATCGACGTTGGCGAAGACGAGGAAGTGATCGGCGGTATCGGCCAATGAGATCCAGATCTTCGAGCCGTTGAGGATGTACCGATCCCCGTCGCGCCGAGCCGTGGTGGCCAGGTTGGCAGCGTCGGAGCCGACCCCCGGCTCGGTGAGGCCGAAGGTGGCGAGCTTCTCGCCGCGCGCCTGCGGCACGAGGTACTTCTGCTTCTGCTCCTCGCTCCCCCACTGGAGCAGCGTCAGCGAGTTGAGCCCGGTATGGACCGACAGGATGACCCGGAACGCAGTGTCGGCCCGCTCCATCTCCTCGCACAGCAGCGCGAAGGCGATGTAGTCCATCCCGGCCCCGCCGTACTGCTCCGGGATCGGCAGGCCAAGCAATCCCTCCGCGCCCATCTTCTCGTACAGGGACCGGTCGTACTCGGCGTTGGCGTCCATCTGCTGGATGCGCGGCAGGATCTCGCGCTCGGCGAACGCGCGGGCGGTGCGCTGCACCTCGCGCTGCGCATCGGTCAGCGAAAAGTCGATCATCGGTTCTCCGTGGGGTCGAAGTGGGCGGGCCTCAGATTCTAGACGGACCCGCCGGCGACCGTCCGATAGAATCCCGACCATTCCATCGGTGATTCGGGTTGACGAAGAAAGTGGGTAAGGCTAGCCTTACTCCCCGAACTGGCCAGCGGCTCCGATCGGAGCGCGGCACGCACACGGGAGACAACGTTGGACTTCGGATTTCTGACCTCCGGCCTTCTGACCGGCCTGCGCGAAGGCGTCGAGGCGGCTCTCATCGTGAGCATCATCCTCGCGTACCTGGCCAAGACCGGGAACCGACGCCACTTCGGCAAGATCTGGCTCGGAGCGGGCGCCGCGGTGGCGCTGAGCGTCGCAATCGGTCTGGTCCTGTTCGTCACCATCGGTGGCTTCGAGGAGCCGGCTGAGCAGATCTTCGAAGGCTTCGCCATGCTGATCGCCGCGGGCGTCGTCACCTGGATGCTGTTTTGGATGCGTCGCACGGCGGCCAACATCAAGGGGCAGCTGCATGCCGGCGTCGATCGCGCGCTCGTCGAGGGCGGCATCTTCGGCCTGGCCATCCTCGCCTTCACCGCGGTCATCCGGGAGGGCATCGAAACGGCGCTCTTCCTGATGGGGCAGGCCACCGCGGCCGGCAGCGAGGCGAGCAGCACGCTCGTCGGCGCCATCATCGGCCTGGCGATCGCCGTCGGCATCGGCTACGGCCTCTACAAGGGCGCGCGGGTCGTCAACCTGCGCACCTTCTTCAGCTGGACGGGCATCGCGTTGATCTTCATCGCGGCCGGGCTGCTGTCGCACGGCATCCATGAGTTCATCGAGGCCGGCTGGATCACGTTCGGGACCGGCACCGCCTTCGACATCAGCGGCGTCCTGCCGCACGAGCCCGATGCCGGCCCGCTGGGCGTGGTCGGTTCCATCCTGCGGGCCCTGGTCGGCTACACGAGCACCCCGGAGTGGATCACCCTCGTCGCCTGGCTGGCCTACGTCGCCGTGGTGCTCTACCTCTATACGCGACCGATCCGGCCGGTTGAGACCCGCTCGGTGGCGAACGAGCAGACGCCGGTCGGCGCCTGAGCCCCCGCCCACCCGGACCGATGCGCCCGTCGCGGCCCGACCGCGGCGGGCGTCCTCATGCCGGCTCGCCCACCCCCATGAAGCGCAGCATCTCGTCCCAGGCGGCGGCGCTCGCATCGGCGAATTCGGCCGCCTTGCGGTCGAAGAACGAATGTGGGGCGCCCTCGTAGACGACGGTGCGGTGCTCGACGCTCGCGGCATCCAAAGCGCGATCGAACTCCTCTCGCACGTCCGGCGGAATGCCCCTGTCGGCGCCGCCATAGATGGCGAGCACCGGGCATGCGAAGCGCGGCGCCTCCTCTGCCGGCGACGGGAGCCCGGATCGGTGCGGGCCGGCCGGCCACCCGTAGAGGCCGATCACACCGGTCAGGCCGAGGCCGGCGGCGGCCTGGAGGAAGCTGATCCGGCCGCCGAGGCAGAAGCCGGTGGTGTACAGCCGATCCGGCGCACCTGTCTCGGCCGCGCGCAGGTGGGCCACCGCGGCCGCCACGTCGTCCATGACCGTCGGCGCGGCGAGCTGCATGACATGCGGCTCGTGCTCGAACCCCTCGCCGCGATGCGGCGACTCGGCCGTGCGGCCGTACAGGTCGACCGCCACCGCGTCCACGCCGGCTTCGGCGAAGCGCAGCGTGAGCTCCTCGTAGTACGGGTGCAGCCCGCGCACGTCGGGGATGATCACGATCCCCGCGCCGGACGGCTCATCGGCGCGGGCCGCGTAGGCGGGGACCGTGGTCCCGTCGCGGCTGGTGAGGCGGACGCTACCCGCGTCGAGGGCGCCCCCGCGGATCGGCGGCAGCGGAGGACGGGAATCGAGATCGAAGCACATATCGGGTCACCTCGCGCCGCAGGTTACGTGCCGCGGACCGCTCAGCGGCGAACACCGGTGAGGAGCTCGCCGACCAGCGCCCCGAGCGCGGCCGGCCCCCCGTCGCGAATGGCGGCGACCAGCGCGGATCCGATGATCAGTCCGTCGGCCGCTCCTGCCAGCTCGGCGACCTGGTCTGCGGTCGCCAGCCCGAAGCCGGCGGCCACCGGAATCCGGCCCGCCGCGCGATCGCGGATCCCCCGGACGAGCGCGGCCGCGCCCGACGCGACCGACGTCCGGGCGCCGGTGACGCCGAACAGCGGGACGACGTACAGGAAGCCGGTCGAGCTCGCGATGGCGGCATCCAGGCGCGCGCCCGCGGTGTTGGGAGCGACCAGGAACGAGGTGGCGAGCCCGACGGAGGCGGCAAGCCGCTCGAGATGCGGCGAGGCGCCTGCGGGCAGGTCGGGAACGATCAGGCCGTCGGCGCCGGCCGCATGCAACGTTCGGAGGGTCGGGCCGTCGCCCGCGACCAGCAGGGGATTCAGGTAGGTCATCACCATGATCGGCTGCCGGTGGCCGCGATCGCGGAGGGCGGCCACGAGCCGCCGGGCCGAGCCGAGCCCTCCGCCGGCGGCCAGGGCCACGCGGCCAGCCTCGGCGATGGTCGGCCCATCCGCCATCGGATCACTGAACGGCACGCCGATCTCGAGCATGTCCGCGCCGGAGCCGAGCGCCGCCTCGGCGCCCGCCAGCGCATCGGCTTCCGAGGGGAAGCCGGACAGGATGTAGGCGATGAGGGCCGTCCTCCCGTCGGCGCCCGCGGCGTCGAATGCGGCGCGGATGCGCTGCGGGCCGCTCACGGCGCCGGACGCTCGCGCTCCAGGATTCCGAGGTCCTTGTCCCCGCGGCCGGAGAGGTTGACCAGGATGCTGGCGTCGCTCGGCAGATCCGGCAGCAGGGCCAGGGTGGCGGCCACGGCGTGCGCCGACTCGAGGGCCGGGATGATGCCGCAGGCCCGCGCCAGCCAATCGGTCGTCTCGAGCGCCTCGGCATCGGTGGCACGGCGAACCTCCAGCCGGCCGGACTCCGCCAGCGCCGCCAGCTGCGGACCGACTCCGGGGTAGTCGAGCCCGGCGCTGACCGAGTGCGGTTCGACGACCTGGCCGTCGGCGTCCTGGGTGAGCATCGTGAAGGCGCCGTGCAGGACGCCGGGAGCACCCAGGCCGAGCGAGGCGGCGTTGTCCCCCAGCCCGTCCCCTCGCCCGCCGGCCTCCACGCCGATCAGCCGAGCCGCGGTGTCGATGAACGGCCGCATGATTCCGATGGCGTTGCTCCCGCCGCCCACGCAGGCGACGACGGCGTGCGGCATCCGACCGGTGGCGGCGAGGAGCTGGGCGCGCGCCTCGCGTCCGATGACCTCCTGCAGCGACGCGACCATCTCCGGGTAGGGATGAGGTCCGGCCGCCGAGCCGAGGACGTAGAACGTGGTCTCCACGTTCGCCACCCAGTCGCGCAGAGCCTCGTTCAGCGCGTCGCGCAGCGTGCCGTTGCCGGTCGGGACGGCCCGGACCTCGGCGCCCAGCAATCCCATGCGCTGCACGTTCGGCGCCTGGCGCACGATGTCGGTGCTGCCCATGTACACGACGCAGTCGAGACCGAGCAGCGCGCAGGCGGTGGCGGTGGCGACGCCGTGCTGCCCGGCCCCGGTCTCGGCGATCACGCGCCGCTTGCCCATCCGCTTGGCCAGCAGTGCCTGGCCCACCGCGTTGTTGATCTTGTGGGCGCCCGTGTGCGCAAGGTCCTCGCGCTTGAGCCAGACCGATGCACCGCGTCCGCCGCGCTCCGCCAGCGCCGCGTCGGGGATGCGGAAGATCGGGGTCGGCCGGCCGATGAAGTCCCGATGCAGTCCCCGCAGCTCGTCCCCGAACCGCGGGTCCCGGCGCGCCAGGTTCCACGCGGCCTCCAGGTCGTCGAGCGCCGGAATCAGGGTCTCGGGCACGAACCGGCCGCCGAAGCGACCGAAGCGGCCGGATCGGTCGACGCGGTCCGCGCCCGCGGGCTCCCGCCGCGCGTTGCGCACGAAGGCGGCGATGCGCGCCGGATCGCTGGCGCCGTCGCGCTCCAGGCCGCTCGAGGCGTCGACCAGCGCCGGGCGGGCGTCGCGCACGGCCCCCGCGACGCTGTCGGGACGCAGCCCGCCGGCCAGGCCGACCGGGATGATGCGGTTGAGCCGTCGGGCGATCGCGACGGGTGCGGACGACCCCGATCCCCCGCCCTCCGCACGCTGAGCGCCCTCGAGGATGAGGTGCTTGGCGCCTCCGGCGAGCCACGCCTCGGCGACGGCCAGCGCCGACCGCACGGAGGCCGGCTCGTGGATGACCCCGATCACCGTCCCGAGCGAGGAGGCCACCTCCCGCAGCCACGCGGGCGGCCCATCGAAGCCCGAGAGCTGGACCCCCGCCGCGCCGGTCGTCGCCAGCGCGCTGGCGACCTGATCGCGCGTCGGCTCGCGGAAGACGAGCACGGACCTCGGTCCGCGGAGGCCGGCGATCAACCGGGCCGCGTGACCGGCTTCGATCGCACGGCGTGATCTCGGGTCGAGCACGAAGCCGGCGAGATCCGCGTCGGCCGCGACGGCGGCGCGCACGCCCGCTTCGTCACGCATGCCGCACACCTTGACCAGGGCGCGCGCCGGGTGGCACGCCGAGGGGGCGGCGCTGCGGGACGGCGCGGCGTCGACGAGCGCGGCGGTTGCCCCGGCCGGATCACCGCTGCGCAGCAGGCTCGTGCCGACCAGGACGGCCGCCGCTCCGGCCTCCGCCGCGCCGGCAACGTCGCGCGCGTCGGCGATCCCGCTCTCCGCGACCACGGTGGCACCGGCCTCGGCCGCGCGGCGCACGAGGGGCAGCGATGCCTCCAGGTCGACGGTCAGGGTGGCGAGGTCGCGCGCGTTGACGCCGATGAGCGTCGCATCGGCCCGGAGGGCACGCTCGAGCTCGGCGGCGTCGTGCGCCTCGACGAGCGCGTCGATGCCCGCCTCCCCGGCCACGGAGAGCAGTCGCGCGAGGGCCTCGTCGTCGAGCGCGCGGACGATGAGCAGGACGGCATCGGCTCCCAGGGCCCGCGCCTGCCAGATCCCGTACGGGTCGACCACGAAGTCCTTGCGGAGGACTGGCAGCCCCACGCGCGAGGCGGCCACCAGGTCGTCGTCGCTGCCGTCGAAGCGGGTCGGCTCGGTCAGGATGGAGAGGGCGGCCGCGCCTGCCGTCGCATACGCCCTGGCGAGGCCGGCGATCGCCTCGGAGCCGGAACCGATCCCGAAGGCGCCCGAGGACGGCGATGCCCGCTTGGCCTCGGCGATGACGGAGACCCGCGGTGATGAGCGGAGGGCGGCCTCGAAGCGGCGCGCCGGCGGCATGCGGCCGACCTCGCGACGCAGCTCGGCGAGCGGCGCGATGCGGGCGTCGGCGCGCGATCGGCGACGGGCGCCGGCCAGCAGCTCATCGAGCACGGAGCGCGTCATGCGGCTCCTGCATCCGTGAAGCGCGCGGAGGCCTCGACCACGCCCGCTGCCGCGCCCGAGTCGATCGCCTCGGCCGCCATGCCGATCCCGTCCGCCACGTCGGCAACGCGTCCGGCGACGAACAGGGCGGCCGCCGCGTTCAGGAGCACCACGTCGCGAGCGGCTCCCGGCTCGCCGCCGAGCACGCTCAGCACGATCGCGCTGTTGAGCTGTGCGTCGCCGCCGGCGAAAGCCGACCGCGGAGCGGTGCGCAGCCCGAGCTCCGCCGGGTCGATCGACAGCTCGCCGACCATCCGGCCCTCGACCAGCATGGCCCGGTTCGGGCCGGACAGCGAGAGCTCGTCGAGCCCGTCGCCGGAGTGGACCACCAGCGCCCGATCGGTGTCGAGGCGTGCCAGCGCGCCGGCCATGAGCGGCAGCA
Source organism: Candidatus Limnocylindria bacterium (assembly GCA_036380655.1). GTDB lineage: Bacteria > Chloroflexota > Limnocylindria > QHBO01 > QHBO01 > JACDBZ01. The sequence continues at coordinate 15,773 of DASVEH010000173.1, forward strand.
GCCCCTCCTGCGCCACGCCGAGCAGCTGGCGGCGGACGCGTGCCGGCGAGCTGATCGGTCCGAGCAGGTTGAAGGCCGTCCGCATCGGCAGCTCTCGGCGAATCGGCATCGCGTGCTTCATGGCCGGGTGGTAGGCCGGGGCGAAGATGAAGCCGAAGCCGATCTCACGGATCCGTCGCCCGACCGCCTCCGGCCCCGGATCGAGCGCGATGCCGAGCGCCTCGACCACGTCGGCGGAGCCGCACCGGCTGGTGACGGCGCGGTTTCCGTGCTTGGCGACCGGGACGCCCGCGCCGGCCACGACGAGGGCGGCGAGGGTCGAGATGTTGAACGTGCCGGCTCCGTCGGCTCCGGTGCCGCACAGGTCGACCGCGCCATCGGGTGCCGAGACGGGCACCGCGCGCGCCCGCATGACCCGCGCGAAGGCGGCCAGCTCCTCGGGCGTCTCGCCCCGGACGCGCAGCATGCCGAGCAGCGCCGCAACCTGCGTTGCCGGCGCGGCGCCGTCCATCAGCTCCTCCATGGCCGCCTCGGCCAGCGGAGCCGGCATGACCGCGCCGGCGGCAACCAGCTCGACCGCCGCCCGCACGGCCGGACGGTGCTCGCCTGTCTCGGGATTCGTCGCCATCGGTCCTCTCCGGCCTGAACAAGCACGAACGCCCCCATCTCGAGAGACGGAGGCGTCATTCCGCGGTACCACACTCGTTCGGACCGATGCGTCGGCCCGCCCTTGGTTGGCCCTGCTAGCGGTGGGCCGGTCCGGGGCTCACGGGGTCCATTCGCCGATGCGGTCCATGCCGGCTCTCACCATCCCGGCTCGCTCTGCTGGCCATGCGTCGGGTACTCGTCCCGGTCGATGCCGATCTTCGGTTGGGACGGCATCCTAGGCGCGGGCGCGCCCATCGGTCAACCGAGCAGCCGCCCGACGGCCACGTAGGAGCCGACGACGAGGAGCACGGCCACCCCGCCGTACACGGCGACCCGCAGGCGGCCGGGCATGGCGCCCATCAGCCGCTCGCCGCTCGGTGCGCGCCACATGCCGCCCAGCGTCTCGACCCCGGTCGGTGGCAGGAGGTAGCCCAGGATTGCCCCGACGAGCATGCCGCCCAGGTGGCCGGTCCAGCTGATGTTCGGCACGATGAAGGTGAAGATGAGCAGGAAGACGAGGTAGCTGCCGATGCCGGCCATCATGGTGCGGGCCTCGCGGCCGAGCACGGCGTGGTGGCGGCGCGAGACCACGAACAGGAGTCCCACCAGCCCGAAGATGGCCCCCGACGCGCCCGCGGCGAACTGCGCCGGGTCGACCAGGATGGTGAGGACGCTGCCGCCGGCCGCACAGAGCAGGTAGATGGCGGCGAATTCGATGCGCCCATACATGCGCTCGGCGATCTGCCCGTAGAGGTAGAGCACGTACATGTTGAAGGCAAGGTGCACCGGGCCGAGGTGGAAGAAGGCGCTCGTGAAGATGCGCCACCACTCGCCGCGGGCGACGAAGATGGCGTTGATCAGGTTCTGCTCGCCGAGCGGCCCGGGGCTGCCGCCGAAGAATCCGCCCTGCAGGGTCCTGCCCTGGCTCAGGAGCGTGTCGACCAGGAAGAGGCCGACGCACATGCCGATGATCCCGAGCGTCACGTATCCGACGTACGAGGCGTAGGCGCCGCGAGCCCGATTGAACTGGCGTCGGGCAGCGAAGTCGTGGCCGGTCTCCTTGAGCAGCCAGGCGATCCGGTTGGCGATCGCTCCACGCTCGGCAGCGGGTGCGCGGCGGTCGGCCTCGCGGTAGGAGGTGATCGCCTCGTCCAGGTTGCCGTCGCGGACCTGCTGCTCGGCGACGCTCCGGAAGCCGAGCCAGGCGGTGGCACCACCGGCGGCGGCCGCCGACGTCCAGGCGATGAGCGCGCCCTCCTCGTCATCGAGGCGATAGCGCGCCGTGCCGGTGAGCAGCCACGCCTCGCCGGCGATCTCTCGGTCGGGATGCCGCGTCAGCGGCTCGAGGAGCTGGATGGCGCGTTCGGGATTCCCGGCATCGAGCAGACGGCGGCTCTCCTCGAGCGGGCCTGGAGCCTGGTCAGTCATGAGCGGTCGATTATGCGACACATGCGAACGACCGCCGAGAAATGGCACCTCGGCGGTCGTTTGCTGTGCCCCCTGGCAGGGGCGCACCCGGACGAGCCGGGAGCATGAATGCCGCTATTTGGCGCGGCGCAGGAAGTCGAGAACGTCGTCGTAGCGGAATCGGCGGTCGCCGCGCTTGCAGACCCGGAAGAACGGGAGCTCGCCGCGATCGCCCAGCCGCTTGACGGTGTTCACGTGCAGGTGCAGCATCTCGGCGACCTCGGCCGCGGTGAGAAGCTTCCCAACCTCGTTCGTCATCATCGGTGGTACTTGGTCCCTCGTATTCGGGCACTATCCACGCGCCGGCTCGCACCGGGCGGGTGCGGTGGGTGCGGCTCGTGGTCGGATAGTAAGGTTGTGGTGCTCTCGGCCCACCCGGTACGTTCGGTCATGCCCAGGAGTACTTCTGTCGATGCAACGCGATGATTCGCTGCCCGCCGAGGTGCGCAGCCTGCTGGCCGAGCGAGCCGCCGCCCGGGCGGCCAGTGACTGGCGCGCCGCCGATGAGATCCGTGACCGGATCGCGGCACTCGGCTGGGAGGTCCAGGACGGCCCGCGGGGCTCGAGCGCGCGCCCGCTGCTGCCGCCGGGTCCGGCACCCACGGGCTACGCCAGCCCGGACGACCTCGCGTCGCTGCTGGACGAGCCGGCGAGCGTGTCCGCGTCGCTCCAGGTCGGGGCCGAGGATCACGCGCCCGATCTCGAGCGGCTGCTGCGCGGCCTCGCCGAGCACCCGCCGTCCGTCGCGTGGGAGCTCGTGGT
>DASVEH010000174.1:0-2201 GCA_036380655.1 Candidatus Limnocylindria bacterium
CAGCGCGTCGTGGACCTCTCGCATGCCGCCTGGCCGCTCGTCAGCGACGCGCCGCTGGAGACGGGGCTTGTCGAGGTCAGGCTCATCCTAGACGGGTAGCGCTCAGCTGCAGCTGACCGTGACCGAGGCCGGCTCCGTCTCGAGCCCCGGGACCGTCTCGGTCAGCTCCGCGCTCTCGCCGCCGGCGATCTGCGACGTGACCGTGGACCGGGTCCGAAGCTGCTCGCCGCTCTCGCCGAGCGCCACCAGCTGGCACTTCGCCCGCCCGGCCGTCGATCCCTCGTTCGTCACCGCGTAGGTGATGGCATAGCCGATCGGCTCCGCGGCCTCGACGCGCACGATCTCCGCCTCGTACGGACCGACCCCGCGCATCGACAGGCTGGCGGCGACCGCCAGCGCGGCGATCGCCAGAACGATGGCGACGACCACCGTGCCGTGATACTGCGAGGCGGACGGCGTCGCCATGCCTGCGCGGTTGCACGCCTCGCAGATCGACTCGTCCGGACCGACCTCGCGGCCGCACTTGATGCAGTGGCGCAGCTCGCCGGCGCCCGTCTCCGCGGTCATCGGCGTTTCGACTCCGGCAGGCGTTCGCCGGCGTTGATCGGCACCGGCAGCCAGTTCTCCTGCGGCGCGAGCGGACACGACCAGATCGGGTCGTACACGCACGACGGGTGATAGGCGAAGTTGAAGTCGAGCACGAGCTGCTCGCCGTCGAGCCCGAGGTCGGCGCCCTTGGCCGAGTCCCACAGGTAGCGGCCGCCACCGTACGTCTCGCGGCCGCTCGTGGCGTCGCGGAAGGGGATGAAGATGCCGCCGGCATACTCCTTGAGCCAGAAGACCGAGAGGCGACACGAAGTGCCGTCGACGCTGAAGCGCACCCAGCCGATCCGCTCGAACGGGATCTGCACCCCATCGCCGGAACGCGGCACGTCGAGAGCCGGCGCATCGGGGTCCGGCTCGAATCGGGCCCGCAGGTCCAGGCCCGCATCGTGGCGGAAGTAGGCGAGGCCGTGGAAGTCGCGCCGCTCGGCCTCGGGGATGGCGGACGAGGGATGTGAGCCGAAGAGCCGGTCGCGAGCCGCGCGGTAGGCCACCGCACGCATCGGGCCCGGGCGCGTGTCGGCGCGAAGCGAGGCGTACAGCTCGGCCACGGTCCGGCGCCAGTCGGCGAGCGCGAGGTGCTGCGAGGCGGGAGGCATCATCGGCTCGTCATGATGCACGAGAAGGGGCGGACCGGCGAACCGGCCCGCCCCGACGGGTGAACGGTCAGGCGTTGCGGGTCAGATGAGGCCCTTATCGGTCAGCCAGGCGGTGGCCACCTCGGCCACGTCGCGCTGCTCGACCGCGACCTGGACGCCGAGCGAGGTCAGGTCCTCGGTCGTCATCTCGGCGCTCACGTTGTTGAGCACCTCGGCGAAGTCACTGCCGAGCTCGTCGAGCTTCTCCTGGTTGATGACCGGCGCGAGGTTCTCGGCCGGCTGCGTCTGCAGGTCGTCCTCGAGGCGAACGAATCCGAAGCGCTCGATGTCGGGCTGGGTGCTGCACAGCTCCGCCACGTCGACCACGCCGTCATTCAGCGCGGTCGCGATCGGGGCGTCGCAGGCGGCAAGCGGCTCGATCTCCAGGTCGGCGAACGGGATGCCGTACTCGTCCTCCAGGGCGCCGGCACAGAGCGGATTGGTCTCGCACTCGGGAGGAAGGCCCCACACGAGCTCGGTCGCCACGCCGGCGAGGTCGCTCATCGTCTCGAGCTGGTATTCCTCTGCGGTCTCCGAGCGCACGACAAATGCGTTCTGATCCTGGGCCGGAGTGAATTCGAGGGCAGTCAGGCCGTCGGCCTCGATGAGCTCGGTCATGGCGGCGAGCGTCTCGTCCGGATCGCCACTGGCCTCGCCCTCGAGGAACGTGGTCAGGCTGCCGATGTACTCCGGCATCATGTCGATCTGCCCGCTGGTGAGCGCGGGATACGTCTCCTCCCGCGTCCCGATGCCGAGATTGCGTTCGACGGTGTAACCGGCCGCCTCCAGGGCCTGGGCATAGATCTCGGCCATCAGCTCCGATTCGTAGAAGCCCTGCGAGCCGATGCTGAGCGTGCCACCGGCGGCATCTCCGCTGGCCGGCACGCTCTCGCCGGGGCTCGGGCTCTCGCCCACACCCGGTGCGCAGGCGCTCATCACGAGCCCGAGCAGCACCGCCCC
>DASVEH010000175.1:0-2329 GCA_036380655.1 Candidatus Limnocylindria bacterium
CGAGTCGTACCTGAGGTCGGTGCCGTCGTCGAGGTTGACCATCCGCGCCGCCGCGTCGAGGGTCACAGCGCGTCGACCGCGCAATAGCTCGATACCGTGGGCCTCGTAGCCGGCCAGCGGCCGCACGTGGGCCGTGTCGAGCGCGACCTCGCCTCGAAGGTATGCCTTCGACAGCGGCGGACGCTCGTAGGGCGGGACCGCCTCCTCGCCGACGAGGACCACCCGACCCTCCATGCCGCGTTCACGGAGGGCAAAGGCGGCACTGGCGCCGGCCAGGCCACCGCCCACGATGACGATCGAGTCGTGCGTGTTCATGTGTGTCTCCCTTCGGTGAGGCGATAGCGGGCAAAGAGGTGGTCGCCGGCGGTGCGCAGGTCGGCCAGCCGTCCCCAGCGAGCGTCGGAGAGCCGGAAGGCGGTCTCCTCGACCAGGCTGAGGCGCGGGACCAGGGCCGACCGCCCGGCGATCTGCGGTGCCAGGGTCAGGAACAGCTCGTCGACCATCCGGGCGGCCAGCAGATGGCCGAGCAGGTGCGGTCCCCCTTCGCAGAGGACCAGCTCGGCGCCGTGGTAGACAAGGGTCTCGATGATGTCGTGCGGCTCGACGCGATCGCCCATGCTGCGAATGTCCGCCCGGGTCCGCACGCGCTGGCCAGCCAGACGCTTCACGCCGGCGTCGGTGGTGATGACAATCATCTCGACACCGGGATCGCCGAAGGCCGGATGGGCCAGGTCGATGCTGCCCGAGCCGCTCACGACCGCTGTCGCCGGGCTCGGCCGGAGCCCCAGCCGGCGCCGCAGCGCGGCAAACGGCAGAGAGCTCGGCGGATGGATGAAGTCCGGAGTCCACGCCTCGTGCGGCGCGGCGTTGAAGGTCCCCGCGCCGATGAGAACCACGTCGGCCAGCGAACGCAGCAAACCCATCACGAACCGGTCGGGCTCGAAGAATCCGCTGATCTCGCCACCGCCGGCGCCCTCCGGCGTGTTGTACGAGACGACCCCATCGAGGGTCGAGACGAAGTTGCTGACCACGGTCGGCCGATCCGTCCGAAGGGGAATCGCCAGGTCGCTGCCGTACCGCACTCGCAGGATCTCCGGCAGCGGCCCGCCACGCGCGCCGTCCGTCGCGACGCCTGCCTGCAGCAGAGGCTGGAGCGAGAGTGGCTCGGAGCCTGCGGAGGGCGAGAGCATCAGCGCCGTCCGCGTCCGATGCCGGCGACGTCGTAGAACTCGCCGCGCAGGGCCGGATCGGCTTCGTAGACGCCGCGGTACGCCGTGGTGCGTGTCGTGGCGTGATCCTCGCGCACGCCCCGCATCTGGGTGCACAGGTGATCCGCCTCCATGTAGACCGCCACGCCGTGCGCGTCGAGCAGTTCGTTGAGCGCCGTGGCGATGCCGTGCGTCATGCGCTCCTGGACGCCGAAGCGGCGCGTCAGCACGCGGACCAGGCGCGTGAGCTTGCTGATGCCGATGATCTGCTCGTGGGCGACGTAGCCGACGTAGGCCTGGCCGAAGAACGGAAGGGCATGGTGCTCGCACAGGGCGAAGAACGGAATCGGGCCTTCGACGATCTGCGCAAGCTCGCAGCTCGCGCCGCCGTAGCACTCGGTCGGAAAGACCGTGACCAGCTTCGGGTCGCCGTCGTAGCCCTCGGTGGCATCGATCAGGGCCTGGAGCAGCCGGCGCGGCGTCTCCGCCGTCCCCGGCGTTTGCAGGTCCATGCCCAGCGAGCCCAGGATCTCGGCGAGGTACCGCTCGTAGCGAGCTCTCTGCTCGCCGTCGATCTGGCGGCGCTCTCCGCTCAGTAGCGTGAGGGAGGGAGATGGCGCAACCCCGTTGCCCCGTTCATGCGTGAGCGTCATGCGTTCCTCGAGCCGTGCGGGTCCCGCCGCGGTGGCGTTTCTATTGCTAGTCGTTACTAGTGATACATCGTCGGGCGCATGGTTGTCAATGCGGGCCGGCAGGAGCGCGGCCACGGAAAGGCTCACTGCGCCAGGGAGGCTGCTCGCGCCGGCTATTGCACCGCGCCTGTTCCCATGCCAGACTCGGATAGTCTTTACTATCCCGATGTTGGAGGCTACGCGGAATGCTGGAAGGGACCAGGGCAGGGATCACGAGGCACGGCGGACTCGCGGCGGACGTCTACGGCCATTCCGACGGCCGTGCGCCACTGGTCTTCCTCCATGGCTACACCTTCGATCGCACGATGTGGCGTTCGTCGATGGCCGAGCTCGAGACCCTCGATCCAGGACGCCGTGCGATTGCGCTCGACCTGCCCGGCCACGGCGAATCCCCCGATGCCTTGTCCTATTCGTTCCAGGCCGTGCTCG
>DASVEH010000176.1:0-7627 GCA_036380655.1 Candidatus Limnocylindria bacterium
GCAACTGGACCCCTGGCTGAAGCTGCGGACGGAGCTGCCGGTGGGGGCGCTCTTCTGCGTGATCAGCGGACCCACGGCCGGACGGCCCTGGTCGGCCGCCGCGGCGCGCACCCAGTTTCGGCGCTTGGCTCGCCGAGCCGGTGTCCGTCGTCGCTTCGCGCCGCATCAGCTGCGTCACGCCCATGCCGTTGAAATGGCGCGAGAGGGCGTCCCTCTGAACGTGATCCAGCGTCAGCTCGGCCACGCCGATCTCGGAATCACCTCGGTCTACCTACAGGGAATCGACAGCGGCGAGATCGTCGATGTCGTCCATGGGCGGCGCGCGCCGGTGATACCGGCCGCCGTTGCGCTGGGTCCGTAGGCGACTTGACTGACGGTTCGCCTAGGAACGTTGCCTTCACGCGAAAGCGGTTCCTCCATCGTCGCGGAACCTGACATCGACGCGATCGAGGAGGTGGGCGGGCTGTCGTTCGGAGACAGGAGCGGGCCTGTCATAGGGCTGTGGCCACTATGAGGCCGTGCCGCCGTCACCGGCCAGTTTCGGCCCACCATGTCTCGATGGCGAGGCTGAACTCGTCGGGTGCGTCGGACTGCAGAAAGTGGCCGACGCCCTGAAGCACCGTGGTCGTGTGGTCGGGGAAGGTCGTCTCCAGCCGCTCGCGGTACTTGTCGGTGAAGATCGGATCCTTGCCGGCCCAGAGGATCAGCGTCGGAAGGTCCTTGACGGTGCTGAGCTGGTCGGCGAGCGCGGTGAAGAACGCGCGTGCGCCGACGAGCTGGCCGGGAAGGACGGCACCGGCGTGGCGGCGAATTGGGATTGGCGCTGCCTGGTGGTAGTGCGCCATCTCGGCGCCGGAGAGCTTGCGGCGCTTGTGCGCTGACGGGATGAAGTAGTTGACCATCAGGTTGAACCGCTTGATCAGCTCGCGTCCGACCGCGTTGCCCATGCCGCGGGAGAACACCTCGCTGGACAGGTCGCCGTTGAGCGGCCAGGCCCAGGTGTTGGCCAGCACGAGTCGTTCGAACGTGCCGGGCCGCTGCTCGGCGGCGTAGAGGCCGAGCGGCCCGCCCCAGTTGTGGCCGACCAGGGTCAGTTGCGAGAGGTCCAGGCGGTCGAGGAAGGACACGAGCAGGTCGGCGTGGTCCTGGGCGAGGTAGCGGTAGCCGGGAGCGCCGGTGGACAGCCCGAACCCCGGGAAGTCCAGGGCGATGCACCGGAACTGGTCGCGCAGGGCGATGATCACCTCGCGGTACACGAAGGACCAGACCGGGTTGCCGTGCAGCATCAGCAGGATCGGCCCCGAGCCCTCGTCGACGTAGTGCACGACGTTCCCGTCCAGCTCCACGAAACGGCTTTCGAACGGGAACAACTCGTCGTCCACCCACGCCGGACGTTCGCCTACGGATTGCGTAGTCGCCATGTCCCGGTCCTCCTCGAGCCTAGTTATACTCAAGCATGCACGTTGTTCACAAGTCTACAAGCGATAGTCAAGCAACAGAGCCGAGCGGTTGCATGAACGAACTACTCGACGAAGTCCTCACCGCACACGGCGGCGCTGGACGCTGGCAGTCCGTTTCAGCGATCACCGCACAGGGACGCTTGGACGGCTTGCTGCCTAAGCGCTTCCCCGGCAACAAGCTGGCGAACTTCACCTTTCAGGTCCAAGTCGCCGAGCAGCACACCGTCCTCCATGACTTCCCGCAAGCCGGCAAGCGCGCGGTGTTCGACCGGGGCGACGTCAGGATCGAAACTCACGCCGGCGAACAACTCGACACCCGAACCGACCCACGTTCGGCCTTCTTCGGGCTGAGCGGAATCCGCCGCAACGTCCACTGGGACCCACTCGACGTCGCCTACTTCGCCGGATACGCCTCTTGGAACTACCTGACCGCGCCCCTCATCCTCACCCACGAAGGCGTCGAGATCCACGAAGGCAAGACGTGGCAGGAGCGCGGCGAAACGTGGCGGCGGCTTGAGGTGCGCTTCCCGCCGGGGCTCCACACACACTGCCCGCACCAGACCTTCTACGTCGACACCGACGGCCTGATCCGCCGCCACGACTTCGTCGCCGAACCCGTAGGCAGCTGGGCCAAAGCCACCCTCTACTGCGACCAACACCGCCAGTTCGACGGACTCATCTTCCCCACCCGACGGCACGTGTTCCCGCGGGGCCCCGGCGGCCGAGTTCTCTCCCGGCCGACCCTCCTAGCGCTCAACTTCGACGACATCGAGATCGAGAGGAGAGAGTGGTGACCAGCCGGTCCTATGGCCAGTACTGCGGCTTGGCGCGGGCGCTCGACGTCGTAAGCAGCCGGTGGAGCCTGCTCATCGTGCGCGAGTTGCTCGGGGGCCCGGCCCGTTACGGGCAACTCCAGGCCGGCCTGCCCGGGATCTCCACCAACCTGCTGGCCGATCGCCTCCGCGAGCTGGAAGAAGCCGGCGTGGTCCGGCGCCAGCTCGACACCAACAGCAATGGGGTCGCCTACGCGCTCACGCCCTGGGGAAGCGAACTTCGCGGTCCGATCGCTGCGCTGGTGAACTGGAGCACGCCGCTCATGGTCGCGGGCCCCCGTGGCGATAGCTTCCGAACTCATTGGTTGGTGGTGGCGCTCGAGTCGCTGCTGGACGGCAAGCGAACCGAGGTTCCGGCGACCGTCGGCGTGGAGGTCGACGGCACGACCCTCACGGTGCGCGTCGACGAAACGGGTACCCACGTCGCGCTCGACGTCGATGGGCAACCCGAGACCGTGCTTCGCGCAGAACCCTCGGTGGTGATGGGCCTGGCGTCGGGCATGCTGACGGTCGAGCAGGCGATCTCCGCGGGCGATCTCCGCGGCGACAAGCAGGATCTCGCCGCGATATTCGGCCCCGGCTGACGGGTCCCGGGTTCGGCACGGTCATGGCTTGCGCGACCCTTCCCGTTCTGTGGCACCTAAAGGCCTCGCACTACAACGAGAAGGCGCGCTGGGCGCTCGACCACAAGCGCGTCCCCCATATCCGCCGCGCCGTCACGCCACCGCGCCATAGGGCGATCGCGCCGCGACTTAACGCCGGGAGGACCTTCCCGGTGCTGGTCCTAGACGGCGTCGCGATCGGAGACTCGACCCGGATCATCGAGGCGCTCGAGCGCCGCTACCCCGAGCCGCCGCTCTACCCGGCCGATCCCGACGATCGGCGACGAGCACTCGAGCTCGAGGAGTTCTTCGACAAAGAGCTCGGCCCCGATGTCCGCCGGGTCCTGTTCGACGCGCTCTTCGCCGACCCGGGTCTGTTCCTCGCGACGCTGATGCCCGATCTCGGAGGCCGCCGCCGGCGTGCCGCGCTGGTCGCGTTCCCGCTCCTCCGTGCCGGCTTTCGCGCCGCCTTCGCGATCGACGAGCAGACCGTCGACCAGGGGTGGGAGCGGGTCCACGCGGCCTGCGAGCGCTTCCATACCGAGCTAGGGCCTCGTGGCTACCTGGTCGGAGGGAGCTTCACGGTGGCCGACCTGACCCCGGCGGCGCTGATCTCACCGGCGGCTTGCCCCGATCAGTTCCCCTATCCCCAGCCGCAGCGCAATCATCCGCTTCTCGCGCCGCTTCACGAGCTCCTGGCGGAAAGTGGATTGCTCGCCTGGGCGCGGCAGATCTACGCGCGGCACCGCGGGCCATCGTCCGAAGTCGGGCCCCAGCCGAGGCGCACCGACCGACGCTTCGCGCTCGCGTGGCGCCGCCGCTGAGCGCCCCCAAATCATTCGCTACCCCACGCGGCCGCCTGCCGTGATCGCGGTTCTGACCCCGACGCTTGACGCGGCAACGACCTCCGGCGCTGCCCGGGCCGGGAACCGCAACCACCGACGAAGTCCACCCGACGTCCATGCGCGATGACCTGGGTAGCCCGCGAAGAATGGATAGGAGCTCCCCGACCCAGTGGTCTGTGAGCACCGTCGGGCCATCCTGTGCTCCTGCTTTGCGCGAGAAGGGAGAGCGGGCAGAGTTCCTCAGGCTGGGGAGGCTTCGGCGAGCTTCTTGAGGCTCTGGAGCATCTTCTTGCTCATAACGAAGCCGATCGGGTCCATGAGATAGGGGCCGAACCCCAGCTTCTCGGCCAGACCCTTCCCTGCGACATTGCGGCCACGCTCGAGCAGTCGAGTGGTCCCGTTCGGGCCATCGAGCAAGTAGAAGCCCCACGTCGCCTGCGATCCGCTCTCGTTCGGCGGCCCGCCCAGCACGAGGGCGCGCTCGGGCTCCATGCGCACGACCTCGGGGCCGTAGCCGGAGCGACCGTGGAGGACGATCTTGGCCCCGACGCTGAGGCTCTGCAGCTCGGTCGAATCTCGGTCACGTTGCGGATCTGACAGCCGACCAGGTTCTCGAGCCCCTCGTAGGTGTAGAAGCCGCCGCGTCCCTGACCGAGCTGAACGAGCCAGGGCCAAACGGCCGAGGGGGGCGCGTCGATCGAGATCTCGTGGTCATACCTCCAGTCGGGTTTGAGCACCAGCTCGTCACCCGGCAGTCGCAGGGCCCTCTCTTCCTCGGTGGCGCCCCACCGTCTCCGCCATCCGCGCAGGGGCGGGTAGAGCAGGAGGTTGGCGGCGATCTGCGTGGCGCCGGAGATCGATTCGACCAGCTTGCGCACGGGAGCCCTTCGCACGTGGTTAGGGCTGGTAGCGTCGCACGATGCTCGGCAATGCGGGAATCCCAGCCCGCCCTGGGGCGGGTCGGGCCACGGCCGCCGTCGATCTCTATTGGCTGCCCCTCGGGGCAGGCGGCCACTTCGTCCGGCTCAACGGTCGCATCTACGAGGCGCTGGCGGCGCGAGTGGCACGGCGTCCACCCTGCGATCTCTACCACTCCGCGCTTCTGGTCGACGTCCCAGACGGGAGGTTCGTGATCGAGCAGGCGCCGGTCCACGACTGGAGCGGCGAGCAGCGTGGCATCGTCGGCGAAGGAGCGGTTGGCGCTCGCTGGGCAGGCCGATTTCGAATCTTTCGCTACGAGATCCGCCTCTGGCGCAACGGACACATTCCGGATGTGGCAGAGGCTGTGGACAGCCCCACGCGACTGACCAGCGATGAGGACCGTGCGCAGTTCCTGGTCGGCCTGGTCGGCCAGGTGCCGACTCCCGTCTGGGGTCGCGATCAGTTAGGAACGGGGGAAATGTGGAACTCGAATTCGGTGATCTCCTGGGTGATCGCGCGTAGCGGGTTGGACCCCGAGTCGGTTCGGCCTCCGACAGGAGGCCGGGCCCCCGGTTGGAACGCCGGGCTCGTGGTCGCACGTCGTCAAGCGGAGGCTACTACGCCGCACCCTGACTGCGGAAGCGCTGTCTAACTTCACCGCGCTCTCGCTTCGCGCGAAGCGCGACAGCCGTGCTGCCTCGGCGAGACGTTCGCGCCGAGGAGCAGCTTCACTCTGCCGGCACTGGCACTGCCAACGCGCGCTCCTGCGCAGCGGCTGCGGCATATTCGAGCGCGGCGAGGACGTCCTCGCGTTCCAGGTAGGGGTAGTCGGCCAGCAGCTCATCGATGCTGGCGCCTGCGGCAAGCTGGCCGAGCACCGCGCTGACGGTGACGCGGGTGTCGCGGATGCAGGCCAGGCCGCGCATCCGGTTCGGGTCGACGGTGATTCGCTCCTGGGCCACTGGGCAAAGGTACCCCGTCGTCCGCCCACTGCCGCTTGGAGCACGCGAATACAAGGCGGGAGTCGGCCGCAATCGCCGCGCACCCGGGCGGTTCCAGACACTAACGCGCATTAGCGCCTGGAATAACGGCGATATGCGGGGATGGTTCCATTTGATTTCGGGCTCCTGCGCCGAACCCAACCCCCCCACCTGCAGGCGATTCGCGAAAAAGCGGCTGATGGGATTCGAACCCACGACCTTCTGCATGGCAATTACATAGGTCATCAGCAAATGACGGCCTTCACTCAAGCGTCATTTGCAGGGATTTCGTGATCGGCAAGATCGCGGATATTCAGCGCGGATATGAACCGATAGGCGCGGATATGCAGCGAGTCAGGCACTTCGCGCCAGAAGTGCCTGAAATCGAGGAGGCCGGTTCCGGTGGCCTGTCAGCGGGCTTTTCGCCGGTGCTGCAACTCCCGAATCTGAGCGACCAAGAGCTGGCGGAGGTCGAACTGCCAGTAGGAAACGAAGCGCTCGACCAGGGCTCGCATCTCCTTGCGGTCGAGCCGGCCAAGCGACTTGCGCGTGTCGAGCGCCGTCTCGTGCAGCCGGATCGGCGCAGTCACCATCGCCGCAGAGTCTTCGGCGAGATCGGGGAAGCGCTTCGGGGGCAGAGGGAAGAGCGTCGGCTCGCGATGCTCTTCGACGCGCTGCCGCTCCTGGTGGGAGAACTTCTCGAGCCGGAGCAGGCGCAGGGCGAACAGGTCACCGGTGCGAGGATCGCTGCGACCGGACAGTAGGAGCACCGGCCTCGCCTTCGCGCGCACGACGAACTCGAACTCCGCGTCGCCGCCCTTGCGGAGGCCGTCGACGATCTGCGAGGCGGAGGGCACCTCCACCGGCGTGCCATCGGCGACATGGACTTTGAAAGGCGTCGCGGGCGTATAGGGGACAATCGCCCAGTAGACCTCGCCGGCCGCGAGGCTCAAAGACCGAGCAGGCGCCTGACCGACGCCTCGTCGTCGATCAGCTCTCCCTCGGGCGACTCCGAGATCCGATGAGCACGCACCCCGAGGTCGCTCAGATCCGAGGCGGCAGCCAAATCATCGAGAAGCTCCGAGTCGCCCTGCAGCTCAGCGAAGTCATCCGGGTGCAGGATCACCGCCTTGACGTGCTCCGCGCTGTAGCGCTCGACCACGAGCGCCTCGCCCGGCTGAGGCTCCGGAAAGCGGACATCATTGCTCTTGATCGGCGAACTATGCAAGGCCATACGCGAAAGATAGCAACGCTGTCGGACGGAACTTCCTCGGAGTCGTACGACATCTCTTTTCACCTCCACCCTCCGCCACCCGCGCAGATCTAGCGATATCTAGCGTTTTCTAGTGATTCCGCTAGAAACGTGAAGAGTCAAATAGAGAGCGGCGCGACGACGCGATTGCGGACACGACGAGGCGTCTTTTCAGCGCTCAATTAACTCGCCGCGGCGCAGCTGCTCAACGCCCTCGCGCGCCCACTCCTGCCCCAGCAGGTCGCGGTCGTGAAGGAAGGCGGCGAGCGCCTCGCTCCAGCGCCTCGCCGGATAGCTCTCGCGGACCGTGCCCAACACCCGCTCGGCCTCGATCACGCTTCGCTGGGCGATCTCCACCGGCTTGTGGCCCTCGACCCGCTCCAGCAAGCCCTCGGCGAGCCACTTGCGAATCGTCGGCTCGCTCACCTCCAGCCGCTCGGCCGCTTGGGCAACCGACAGGCCGCCCGGTAAATCAAGCGCCTTCTGAACCCGTGCGCTCAGCGCCTCCACCCGCTTGAGTGCGCGCTCGAGCTCCGGCTTCGAGAGCGAGGCCGTGCGCAGCTCAGAGACCGCGTCGGCAAGCTCTTCGGCCTCCAGTCGCGCAAGCGCGGCACGTCGTCGCAGCTGCGTGGGAGCAGCACCGGAAGACATGAGCGCAGGCTAGCAGCTCGTTTCGGAAAGAGCCACTTTTCCGCAACGAACCCGCTCCGGGTCAGGTCAGTATGTACCTGAGA
>DASVEH010000177.1:0-2791 GCA_036380655.1 Candidatus Limnocylindria bacterium
ATGTCGGCCGTCGCCTCGGTCGGCGACGACGACAACGTCCACCTGTCGATGACGAAGGACCAGATCGAGCACCAGGACTGGTCGACCGCTCCCAGCGGCGACGACACCTGGCGGGGCAGCGAGGCGCACGCCGGAACGTCCGGCTATGCCGGGACCGATACGGACACCGCTCGCGACGTGATCGAGCGTCGTGAGGAGCGCCTCACCGTCGATCGCCAGAGCGGCCAGACCGGTTCCGTCCACGTCGACAAGCACGTCGTCGAGGACGAGCAGAGCGTCGACGTCCCGGTCACCCGCGAGGAGGCCTTCGTCGAGCGCCGCCCGGTCGATCGGGCCGCCGGCTCGACCGATCTGAGCGACGAGTCGATCGATGTTCCTCTCTACGGCGAGCAGGTCTCGACCGGCAAGGAGACGCGCGTAGTCGAGGAGGTCGAAGTCGGCAAGACGCCGCGCACCGAGACGCAGCGCGTCACCGACACGGTCCGCCGCGAGGAGTTCGACATCGACGACGACTCCGACCGGACCAACCGCTGACCCATCGCCCGATCCTGGCGGCCGGTCGACCCCCCGTGGCTCGACCGGCCGCTTTCTCTTACCCCGGTTCCGGACCCGAAAGTACCCCGGGTACTGGGGGTCGGCGAGCGTCACCGCCGCGGCGGTGACTCATGAAAAATCGCGGGCAGTACCCACCCACCGAAGGACTCATGGGTATTGGCGCCCAACGGCGGTAGGTTGACGTCCGATCAACCGTAACCGGGTCGCCAAGCCATGATCCACCGAAAAGACGGCGAACGAAGTCACCGCGCATCGCGCGGCCAGGCACTGGCCGAGTTCGCGCTCGTCCTCCCGATCGTCCTCGGTCTCGTCGGAGCCGGGATCGACTTCTCTCGCGGGTTCGAGAGCTCGATGACGCTGCAGACTGCGGCGCGCAATGCCGCCGAGGCGGCCGCCTACGAGGCCACCACCCCGGCGGAAGCCCAGGCGACCGCGCGAGCCGTGGTGTGCACCGAGGCACAGCGCCTGCCGGGCTTCGTGCCGGGGCCCGGCGGCGAGATCGCCACCTGCACCAACCCGTCGGTCACGGTCACCTATGCCAGGAGCGCGACCGCGCCCGGCGCCAACACCCGCTACCCGCTGGTCACGGTCACCGTGACGACCTCGCTCGACTTCGCCCTGACCGTGCCCTGGCCGCTCCTGCCGGACGGGACCTGGTCGCTCGGGGCCACCCAATCCTTCGAGCTCATGCAGGGACGCTGAACATGTCACGCCGACCCGAATCCCGCGGACAGACGATGGTGGAGTTCGCGCTGATCCTTCCGATCATGATGTTCCTCCTCACCGGCTTCTTCGACCTCGGCCGGGTCGTCCTGGCCCATGACGGCCTGGGTCATGCAGCTCGCGAGGCCGCTCGCTACGCGATCGTCCACGGCGGGTCGAGTGCCAACCCGTGCCCGGTCGGACCTCCTGCCGCCGACGCCGTCGTGCCGTTGGCCAGCGCCTCCTGCCCGTTCCCGTCGCCGTCGAGGGAGTCGATCCGCATCGAGGCCCGACAGCAGGCGGCCGCGATGGGAAGCGCGGTCACCGTCGAGGTCTGCTACGGCGCCGGCTGCGTCGGCAATACCGATGAGCCCGATGCCGAGGGCAATCCCGCGACGAATGAACGGGGGACACCGGTGACCGTCACGGTCCACACCACCGTCCACATGGCGGCCGCATCCCTCATCGGCTTCTCGGCCTTCGACGTGACGAGCAGCTCCACGATGCTGGTGAACCACTGATGCTTCGCGCACGCCGATCCGATGAGCCTCGTGGCCAGGTCCTCGTCATCGTGGCCATTGCCTTCACCGCCATGCTGGCCCTGCTGGCGGTCCTGTTCGACGGCGCGAACGGCATGGTCGTCCGTCGCGAGATGCAGGATGCCGGCGACGCCGCGTCGCTCGCCGGCGCCAACGTCATTCATGTCGGGACGCCACGCGGATGCAGCGCCACCGCCGGTGGCCCGCCCCGCGCCGCCGTGGCGACGGCGGTTCGCACGAGCCTGGGCAGCAACCTGACCTGGTTCGACGCCAACGTCGCCACCATCACCTGCCCCGCGGGCTACGAGAACCAGGCAGTGGCGGTCGAGCTCGACACCGTCGCGCCCCGCTTCTTCGGCGGCATCATCGGTGGCCAGATCCAGGTCGCCACGCGCTCCGCGGCGGTCAACCGTGTCATCACCGGCTCGCGCTACTCGGTCGTTCAGCTCGATCCCGGCAACCAGAGCTGGCCGAATGGCCGCCGCGGCTGCCCGTCGGTGCTGCTGGCCGGCGGACCGACCGTGACCCTGCAGGCGACGATGCAGGTCAACTCCGGCTGCACCGCGGTTCACGGTGGGGCGCTCGGCACGAACGGTAACGGCGGCAGCCTGACCATGTCGAACGGCGCCCCGATTCGCCTCCACGGTGGCTACTCGCCGGGCGCGATGACGATCTCGCCGGCACCCCTCACCGGGCAGGACCGGGTCGGCGATCCGCTCGCCGACCTGCCTCCGGTCGCGGTCACTCAAGAGCGGAGCGCCACCCGGATCGTGCTCAGCAACGAGACCCAGACCCTGCAGCCCGGCATCTACAACGGCGGCATCGAGCTCCGCAACTCCTCGGTCCTGCTTCTGCGGCCGGGCATCTACGTCATAAAGGGCGGCGGGATCGCCATCGGCGCCCAGGCGCAGGTGCTGGCCATCTCGTCAAGCGCCACCACCTCGAGCCCGTCGACCTGGTCCACCGACTGCCCGGCGAACGCCTGCGGCGTCCTG
>DASVEH010000178.1:0-3242 GCA_036380655.1 Candidatus Limnocylindria bacterium
GGCCGATGGGGGAGCGAGGAGCTTCACGTCAGCGGCTGGTACGCCGAGCTGGACGCCGACTGCATCGGCGACGACGGGGGCGCCGACGGCTCCGTCGCCTGGCTCCAGCGGGACTGCCCGCTCCGCGTGCTGATGCCGGCGCAGCCCTCCGACGACGTCACCCAGGAGGAGCTGCTCAGCGATGGCCTGCGCCTGGCGGCACCGGAGGGGCGGGCCTTCCCGTCCCGGGCCGAGCCGACCGGTCCGAACCTGCGGGGCCAGCAGCTCGTCTTCGTCGGGCACTTCGACGATGAGGCGGCCGGCTCCTGCGTGCCCGACCGGGTGACGCAGTGCCGTTCGACCTTCGTGGTGACCGATTACGACGAGCTCGTTCGTTAGCTCGGGCCGCCGCCGGGGCCGGGTCAGCTGCCGGTGACCATGTCCAGGAGCCCGGCTCTGCGGGCGCGCTGCATGAACCAGCCGAAGGCCGCCAATGCGATCGGGATCGCGATCGCCGTCGAGATGAGCAGGAAGAGCATGACGGTGCCGTCCGAGATCTCGCCGAGCGCGCCCGGCGAGCCGTGGCCGAGCAGCCCGCGGCGCGATGCCTCGAGCCACCAGGTCGTCGGTGAGGCGTAGGCGATCGGGTGCAGGAACGCAGGCAGGATGTCGACCGGGAAGATGGCGCCCGAGACGAGGTAGAGGGCACCGGCGATCGCCTCCGGATAGGACCACGCCTCCTGGCGGAGCTGGAGGCACCACCCGGCCATGAAGAGCCCGAGCGCGATCACCGCGGTCACCCCGAGCACGGTCGCCGGGACGAGGTAGAGGAGGTTCGGCCGCAGCTCCACCCCGAGGAAGAGGACGCCGACGAGCATGGTGAGCACGACGGCCACGAACGAGACGATCACCCGCGCCAGCGAGCGGCCGAGCAGGAACGGGAAGAGCGAGGTCGGCGTGACGACCACGTACTTGATCATCCGGTAGCGCTCCCGATCCTCGAGGATCGACTGGACGAGCCCGCTCATCACCCCGAACACGACGTTCCAGAGCGCGCTGCCGACGATGAGGAACTGGAGGAACTCCGGGTTTTCACCCTGCGTGATGACCTGGAACATGACGACCAGGATTCCCGCGGCGGCGAGCGGCTTCGCCATGGTGTAGACGGCGAACAGGAACGGGTCGGACCAGTTTGCCTCGATCGCCCAGCCGAGGCCGATCGCCGTCCTGAAGCTGCGCCAGGCATCGGCGAAGGTCACGCCGCGGACGGACGCCGCGCGATCGCTCACTGCCATCGCAGCGTGAGGCGCCCTTCCCGCCGGGCAAGGTGCTCGAGGTACCCGAGGGCGAGCCGTGCGGCGACGAGGAAGACGACTCCCATGACCGTGAGGATGAGGACCTCGATGCCGACGGGCAGGACGCCCTCGACGCCGCTCGAGCTGAAGGCGAGCTGGCGCATCGCGTCGAGCCCGACGCCGAGCGGCAGCGTGGCGATCACGACGCCGGCGATCGGGCCGATCGCGCGCAGCGGGAAGTTCACGCCGCCGAGGAAGTAGATCGGCTCCTGGAGGAGCTGCGCGAGATGAAACGCCTCGCGTCCCCAGAGCAGGAAGAGCGACGCGAAGAGCATCCCCATCCCGTAGAGCGGGATCATCGTGAGCAGGAAGACGCCCGCAAGCAGGAACGGCTGCTGGACGTCGTACGTCACGCCATAGAGCAGTGAGCCGATGCCGATGACGGCCAGCGCGCGAGAGCTCGTCATGACGAGGCCGCCGATGGCCATGCCGGCCAGGACGCTCATGAGGTGCATCGGCGCCGTGAAGTAGAGCTCCAGGTTGCCCTGGTCCTTCTCCCAGTAGAACTGGGCGGCCATCATCCACACGACGTTCAGCCAGAACGCGGTCATCGCGCCACCGAGCACGACGAAGCCGATGAACTCCTCGGGCGCCTCGAGCGCCCGGTACACGAACACGAACGCGCTGACCGCCAGGAACGGCAGGAGGATCTCGAAGAAGATCCAGGACGGCTCGCGCGTGAGGCCGATGACGCGCGGGTACGCGCGACCGATGATCGCGCGCAGGTTGGAGCGGACGACCCGGCCGGTCGACCAGTCGGCCGCCTCCCGCGCGCCCGTGGGTCGCAGGCTGTCGTAGCCGCTCACGAGGAGGACTCCTCGCCGTCCTCCTCGCCGAAGCCGCGCCCGACGAGCTCGACGAAGACGTCTTCGAGGCTCGGCTCGGACTTGGCCAGCCCGACGAGATGCGCGCCACGCTCCGCAACTGCGGTCACCACGCTTGTGAGGGCAGAGTCGTCGGCGAGGGCCACCTTGAGCGCGACCCGATCCGAGTCGGGGCCGCCCTCCGCGTCGGCGTGCACCGCCGAGAGGACGCCGGGAAGGGCGCCGATGCCGGCGATCCCGCCGTCCTGCGGCATCCGGTCGAGCTCGAGCCGGAAGATCGACTCGGCCTGCACGCGCCGCCGCAGCTCCTCCGGTGTCCCGAGCGCCAGGATCTTGCCGCGGTCGACGATCGCGATCCGATCGCACAGCTGCTCGGCCTCGACCATGTAGTGCGTCGTGAGCAGGAGCGTGCGTCCGGGCGCGGCCGCCTTCCAGGCCAGCGTGTGCTCGCGGAGATCCCGAGCGGCGGCGACGTCGAGCCCGAGTGTCGGCTCGTCGAGGAAGAGGACCCACGGGTCGTTGAGCAGTCCGCGAGCGAAGTTGAGCTTCTGTCGCTGGCCGGTGGAGAGCGTGCGCACCTTCTGGTCGCGCTGCTCGGTGAGGCCGGTGATCTCGATCAGCTCGTCCACCCGGCGCCAGCCTTGGCGTGTGGGAAGCCCGTAGAACTGGCTGAACATCCAGAGCTGCTCGCGCGTGGTGAGCAGGCCGTAGCCGGACTGCTCGCCGCCCGAGACCATGTTGATGACGCGGCGGATCTTGGCCGTCTCGTGCACGACGTCGAAACCGGCCACCCTGGCGGTCCCGCTCGTCGGCAGCAGGAGCGTCGTCAGGATCTTGATCAGCGTCGTCTTGCCGGCGCCGTTGGGGCCGAGCAGGCCGAAGTACTCGCCGGGGCGGACGTCGAGATCGACGCCGCCCAGGGCGGTCACCGGTTCGGGTTTCGCCTTGTACACACGGGTCACCCCGCGGGCATGAATGGCGAGATCGTCTGGCATCTGCGGACAGGGTGTGCTCAAGAGAGGACGGGCGGGAACGGGATGGTAGCACCGCGAACGCCGTGAGCCGCTGCCCGATCCATGGGCGC
>DASVEH010000179.1:0-9269 GCA_036380655.1 Candidatus Limnocylindria bacterium
GACTGGCCGAGTCGCTGGCGGAAGCGCGGAACGAGATGCTCCAGGCCCTCGAGGTGGCGAGCCAGCGCTACCCGTGGGCGAAGCCGTGGCGGCCCGACGACGGCTGAGGCGAATCCCTGAGATAGCGAACGACCCGGCGGCCGAAGCCACCGGGTCGTATCGGTGCTGAGAGTGCTTGTCGCCTAGCGGCGGAAGCAGTCGCTGCAGTAGACCGGCTTGGTGCCGGTGGGGCGGAACGGAACGCGAGCTTCCTTGCCACAGCTGTCGCACGTGGCGCTGAACATCTCGCGAGGGCGGTCGCTGTAGCCACCGCCGTACCCGCCGCCGTTGCCGCCGCCGTAGCTGCCGGTGCTCTCGCCACGCGCAGCCTTCTTGGCGGCGCGGCAGGCCGGACATCGGCGCGGCTCGCTGAACTGACGGTCCGCATAGAACTGCTGGTCGCTGGCCGTGAAGGTGAACTCCATGCCGCAGTCGACGCAGGTCAGCGTCTTGTCCTGGTAGGTCAACAAAAGAAAAACACTCCTTGTGTGCGGCCTCAGCGAGCCATCTCGCCGTTAAGACCGTGAGAGGAGCGTTGCGTGCTGCCGCGATGTGATGCCCTGAGTGGGCGTTGCTCGAATGAGCGTACCACGGATTCGGTGGCCCGTCACCCCCCAACCGGGCCACGGCGCGAGAGCGGGCTCCGTACACTCTGCCGCGTGACCGAGCATCGAGCGGCCCTGGCCCCGTCCTCGTCGTGACGCGTCTGCGAGCACAGGTGGCCCGGTTCCTTCCCGAGGGCGCCGCCGTCCTGTCGGTCCTCATCTTCGGCAGCTACGTCATGGGCCTGGTCCGCGATCGAATCTTCGCGCGGACGTTCGGTGCGGGGGCCGAGCTCGATGCCTACAACGCCGCTTTCGTCCTGCCCGAGCTGCTTCTCGACGTGCTCGTCGAGGCCGGCCTGGCGGCTCCGTTCATTCCCATCTTCCTGCAGCTGCGCAGCGAGGGCGATGGTTCGGAGGGCGACCGTTTCGCGCGGACGATCCTGACGGCCGCGGTCACCGTGATGGGGGTTACGGCGATCATCCTGTTCGTCTTTGCCGATGCGACCACGCGGCTCATCGCGCCCGAGTACGTCGGCGCCCAGCGTGAGCTCTACGTCGGACTGTTCCGCCTCATGCTCGTCACCCCGATCCTGTTCGCCGCCTCGTTGACCCTCGGGCAGGTCCTCCTGGCCGAGCAGCGCTTCTTCTGGTACGGCATTGCGCCGCTGCTCTACAACGCCGGCATCATCCTCGGCACGATCGCGTTCAGCGGCCTCGGGATCTTCGGGCCGGCCATCGGCGCAGTCATCGGCGCGGCGATCCACCTGGCGAGCCGCTTCGTCGGCCTCCGGCACAGCCGCTTCCGCATCGGCCCCGGCAGGGCCTTCGGGACCGCGGCGGTGCGCGAATTCGTGCGGCTGATGCTGCCCAAGACGGCGAGCCATCCGGTGGAGCCGATGACCTTCCTCTTCTTCACCTCGATCGCCACCACCCTCGCCGCCGGCAGCGTGTCGGCCGTCAGCTTCGCGCGGAACTTCCAGAGCGTCCCGGTGAGCCTCATCGGCGTCGCGTTCGCACTTGCCGTCTTTCCGTCGCTGTCGGCCGCCCACGCCATCGATGACCGTCCGGCCTTCGTGCGCCTGCTGCGCCGGAACCTGGTCAGCATTGGCCTGCTGACGACCGCGGCGGCGGTGGCGCTCGCAATCGTCGCCCGGCTCGCGATCGAGGTGCTCCTCGGTGGAGGCGCGTTCGATGCAGACGACGTCGCCATGACCTCGGCGGTGCTCGTCGCCTTTGCCGTATCCGTTCCGTTCGAGAGCGTGGCCCACCTGCTCAGCCGGGCCATCTACGCCACCCGGCACACTCTGCTGCAGGTGCTTGCCTCGCTAGCGGGGCTGGGGGTCACCGTCCTCGCCACGGTCGCGCTCCTCGACCCCCTCGAGATCCTGGCGATTCCCGTCGGGTTCGCGATCGGGCAGGCGGCAAAGGTCGTGCTGCTGGGGCTGGCGGTTGCGGCACGCATGCGAGCGTGGAATCGCGGGGTCGGCTGACCGCGAGCGGAGCCTCGGTCAGGCGTCCCGTGGGGTGGTCGGCACCAGGACGACGAACCTGCCGTCCCGGTTGGGATAGGGACCCTCCGGCCGGGTCCAGCCGGGCCCGATCTGCTCGTAGCCGGGCGGCCCCTGGTAGGCCGGCCAGTTGCGCTCGAGCTCGGCGAGGTCCTCGAAGTTGCCGGGGCCATCGGATGCACCCCAGATCGACGAGACCCGCGGGTACCACGGATCGAGGATGTATGCGCCCGAGATGGCGGCATCGGCGAAGAGGGTCGGGTCGGCATCGGCTCGATAGCCGGTCATGACCCAGGTGTGCGCGCCCCACCAGGGGAACATGACCACCGGCTTGTCCATCTCGGTGATGGCGATGGCCGAGTCGCGGAGGGCATCGGTGTAGGTGTCGTACGCGCGGATCTCGTAACCGGCGGCCCCGTAGGCCGCCAGCGCCAGGGAGACGGCGGCCGGTCCCCAGCCGCCGTTGAGGCTGTCGTCGAGGGACTCCCACTCGCCGATGCGGTCGTGAATCTCTGTCTGGAACTCGGGCGAGGTGTTCCCGAGGCCGAGGATGGTGAGGACCATCTGCGTTGCGGCCACGGCGCAGTCCTTCTCGGTGAGCTGCGAGGCGAAGACGGTCGCGTGATCCGCGACGAGCGTCACGTCGACCGCCGTGCGCACGGGAGCGGTCGGTGTCGGGCTCGGCGTGGCAGAGGGCGCCAGGGTCGCGGTCGGCTCGGGCGTGGGCGTCGGGGTGGGACTCGGGTCGGGGGTCACCACCACGGTCGGGATGGTGGACCGATCGGGCGGCGGATCGATGATGGTCTCGAGGCGCGCCGACCACCGGTCGAAGCGCTCGCCCATGCCGAGCACGTCGGCGCGCACCACGGTGAAACCGGTGGCGAACAGGAGCAGGAGGGTTATGGCGGCAAACGGCCACCGGGGGCGGGCGTTCATGATCGGCGACGAGGATGACAGGGGTGTGTGGCTCCGGCAACATGACCCCATGCCGACCAGGCGCCGCCTGATCACGCTCTCGGCCCTGCTCGCGCTGTGCGCTGCGATGTTGCCGTCCCCGGCAGAGGCGCTTACGGCGCCTCGGATCTCCCAGCGCTACACGATTCGCGCGACCCTGGACACCGCCGCCGGTCGGCTCGACGCCCTGGAGGAGCTCGAGCTCACCAACCGATCGGCCCGATCACTCGATCACGTTGACCTGTCGGTGATTCCGCGCGCGCTCGGCTACCTGACGATGGACGACCCGATCACGGTCGACGGCCGCATGGTGGAGACGGAGTGGACGACGACAATAAACCTGCGCGTGCAGCTCGACGGCCTCGCCCGCGGCGAGACGGCCGTCATCCGACTCCCGTTCCGCCTGGATCTCGCTCGCAGCCCGGATGCCTTCACCGCCCGCACGAGTCGGGAGAACGGAGTACTCAGCTTCGGGCACTGGTTCCCGATCGTCTCCACCGAACATGACGTCTACGGCCTGGGCGACCCGCAGATCTCCTTCACGGCCGAGGCGATCCGTCTCGAGCTGGAGACGACGACCCCACTCGGGCGCGACGCGGTTGCGTGTCCGGGCCTGCTGCGCGCGCCCGCCACGACCGGCACGAGCTGGGTCTGCGAGCCGACGGACGTCCGAGATTTCGCGTTCGCGGTCAACCCGCGCTTCCAGCTCACCGAGCGTACCGTCGACGGCACCCGCCTGCGCGTATACACCGAGACGGTGGCGGGCGACGGGACCGCAGACCTGGCGGCGGAGGCCCTCATCGGCCTAGCGGACGCGTTCGGTGCGTACCCGTGGGACGACCTCGTGCTGGCCGAGATCGGCTCAGGCGGCGGATTCAGCATGGAGTACCCACGGAGCATCCATCTCACCCGGGACAAGGTGGTTGATCCGTACGTCATCTACCACGAGGTCGCGCACCAGTGGTTCTACGGCCAGCTCGGCAACGACCAGCAGCGCGAGCCGTGGCTCGACGAGGGCTTCGCCGATTTCAGCGCCCGCTACCTGATGGGCATCGGCGAGAACCAGTGCTCCACTCGTCCGGTCAACAGCGAGGTCTTCGACTGGGAGGCCGATGCCACGACCGGCGGCGACTGGACGAGCTGCGACGGGTACTTCCACTCCGTGTTCTACCGGGGCACCGAGTTCCTGAATGCGCTTCGCGCGGAGATGGGGGACCGGGCGTTCTTCGACGCCATGCGACGCTGGATCGCCGCGAACCGGTTCGGATTCACCACGGCGGACCGGCTCCTCGGCCACCTTGCCGCCTCCACCGATGCGAACCTGGCGCCCATCTTCGACGCGTATCTGGTGGAGTACGACGTCCTGGCACCGCGCCCCCGGCCCGTGGTCCAGCGCATCCTGTGAACCGGCCGGCTCAGCCGGTCTGGATCACCGCCAGGATGTTTCCGGCCGGGTCCTTGAACCAGGCGATCGGCGGCCCATTTCCGCGCGCGATGCCGCGATCATCCTGCCCTGCGTCGGGCCCGTAATGCTCGAAGGCCACGCCGGCTTCCGTCAGCCGGTCCACGGTGGCATCGATGTCGTCCACCTCGAAGTTCAGCGCGGTGTAGGTCGCGGGCTGATGCTGATCGCCCTTCGGGTAGATGAGGACGGTGTGGCCGGCCGGCAGGTTGAGGGTGAGCATGCCGTCCGACTCGGTCACGTCGAGCCCGAGCAGATCGGCGTAGAAGGCCTTCTCCTTCGCAATGTCGTCGGTGGAGAAGCCTGAAAAGGCGTGAGCTTCGCGGAGCATCGGTCCTTCCTCTCTGCTACCGAGGGCCGAAGCGCCATCCCGCTGACCGGACCTCATCGGCGGCCACAGCCCTCGCGACAACGATACGCCGCATCGCGTCCGGCAGCGCCGTTCGGGCCGACCCGCAGCTCGGGCGTCGCGTCCAGGCGAGTCGTGCCATCCTGCCAGTGTGAACGAGCTGCGCAGCGGCCCTCGGCTCCTCGGATTCCGCGTGTCCGCCACCGGCTCCGCCGGCCTGGATTGGCGGATGCTGGATGCCATGTGGGCACGCGCGGCCGAGGCCGAGGTCTTCGACGCCGGATGGGTGAGCGATCACCTCTCTGACGCGAGCCAACCGCGCGGCGGCGTCGGCTTCGAGGCGTTCACGACGCTCGCCGGCCTTGCGCACCGCGTACCAGGTCGCTGGCTCGGCATCGCGGTGGCGTCGGCCACGTTCCGGCACCCGGCGCTCATGGCGAAGGCCGCCACGGTGCTCGACAACGTGACCGGTGGCCGATTCATTCTCGGGATCGGGGCGGGCTGGCACGAAGGAGAGCACGACGCGTTCGGGATCCGCCTGCCACCCGTGCGCGAGCGCTTCGACCGTTTCGAGTCCGCCCTCCGAGCGATCACGGCGTTGTTCGGTCCGGACGCGGCGCCCGGCCGGGGCGTCACGCTCGACGATCCGTCCTTCCCGCTGCACAGCGCCACGAACGAACCGACGCCGATGCGCGCCGGCGGCCCGGCGATCTGGCTCGGCGGCCAGGGTCCGCGCGGCATCCGGCTCGCCGCACGCTACGCCGAGGGATGGCCGATGCCGGGCAATCGCCCCGGAGACATCGCCTACTTCGCCCAGAAGCGCGACGAGATCCGCCGCGCCCTGGAGGCGGTGGGCCGCGATCCCGACAACTTCACCTTCGCCGCGCAGCTCGACTGTGGGCGATCGGTGCCCGAGCGGCGCGCGGCGCTCGAGGTCGCTCGGCGGTTCATCCAAGCCGGAGCAAATCACGTCATTCTCGGGGTCCCGGCGGTCGCGGGTCCCGATGGCATGGCCGCCATGGCGCGCGAGGTGGCGGCGCCCATCGCCGGCACCTGACCGTCAGGCGGGATCCTCGAACTGCTGCCAGCGCCAGCGGTCGTCGGTGCCGAGCAGGCTGCGCAGGTGGTTGATCTCGCCGGCGTGGTAGAAGTCGTGCCCGACGATGGCCGCCACGATCCAGCGGGTCGGCCGCGGCTCGCCCCAGTTCGTCAGGCGTGGCGCGTCGAGATCGTCATCGGTTAACCCGGAGACGTGGTCTCGGAACGCGCCATGCGCCCCGCGGAGCCACTCGAGGGCCTCCGCCATCGGCGCCTCGCCCTCCTGCCAGGGCTGGACGTCCGGGGCGCCCCACTGCCTGGTCCCGGGGCCGAAGGCATAGTCGTCGTACATCACCTTGCAGGTGCCGACGTGCAGCACCATCGACTCGATCGTGCGGGTGGCACCGGGTGGCAGCGCGCGCCATTCCGACTCCGTGACGGTGGCGAGGTTGGTCAGCAGCGCCTGGCTCTCGTTGGATTCCTCGATGCCGCGGCCCTCGAACGCCTCGTCGAGGAGGTAAAGCAGCATGTCCACGGTCGCGTTAGGCATCTCTCAACTCTAGCGTGAGCACATGAGCTTGACCCGACCAACCAGAGCGTCCTGGCATGCGCGAGCGTTGTTCCGACCGTGTGGCTGCTATGGCTGCGCGGCGATCACCCTGATGCCGACGGGGCACGCGCCGAATCCCGCAACGCCCTCGACCCTTGCCTCGCCTCCGCCCATTTCGAGAGTGTCGCCGCTGCGAGCGACGACGCGACCGCGGTGGTCGAGCAGCTCGACCCGGTCTCCGGCAATGCGGCCCGCGTAGCCGTGTGGCCACACGACGGGGTACGGCGGGTGCAATCCGGGTCGAAGCGCCAGCCCCCAAGCGGGATGCGCCACCAGGCGTCCCTCCGCGCGAGCGAGATGACAGAAGAAATCGCCATCTGCATTTGGAACCATCGGAGCGGCCGTCGGGATGGCGATCAGGTCGCCCTCGCCCGGGGGCCCACCACCACCCGTGTCCATGCTGGTGCGTTGGATCAGGCCGATAGCGGCAATCAGGGCGAGGATCGCCAGCCCCAGCCCGGCGGCAATGACAAACCCTCTTGCACCCTGCCTGGTCATGCCGTGGAGCGTACGCGCTCGTGGATGACCTGTCGCCTCAACTCCGATGAGGCGGCAACGCCTCGGCAGGTGCGACTCGTCTACCGATCGCGCGCCTCGGCACTGCCGTTTGGAATGACCATCGAATAGGTGGCGAGGCCATTGTCATCGAGCCGCGGCTTGATCAACGGCCGCGCACTCGAGGGAGCGTCGCCCACATTCGGCAGTGGTCCGGAGCTGCTGACCCCTGCACGACGGCGCGTCAGCCACCGCCATCCCGCGACAAGGAGCGCCAGCCACAAGAACGGTTCCCACATCCGACGCTCCTCCAACCTCGCGTGGAGCCAGTCTGCGCGACGAAAGCGGGCAACACAAGGCGACTGAGCAGGAGGAAGACGTGCGTCGGCCTACCTCATTGGGATGACGACGCGGGCAAGCGCCGCCTGTTCAGCTGAGGCGGCTGTAGGCGTCGAGGGTCAGGAACTCGGCAAAGTCGTCGGAGAGCACGAGGTCGTCGAGGAGGCTTGCGGCATCCGTCCAGGGGTGGTCGGGCAGTGATGCGCGGAGGGCGGCGAGCTCCTCCTCGCGGATGCTCGTGTATCGCTCGGCGGTCATCGGCGAGCCGTTGTCGAGCAGAACGCCGTGGGTCCGCCACTGCCAGAGCTGCGAGCGGCTGATCTCGGCGGTGGCGGCATCCTCCATCAGGTTGTTGATCGCGGCTGCGCCGTTGCCGGCCAGCCAGCTGGCGAGGTACGAGAGGCCGATGGACACGTTGGCGCGCACGCCCCGCTCGGTCACCTCCCCGCCGGGCACCTGGACGTCGGTGAGATCCCGAGCCTCGACCCTGACCTCGGGACGCTGGCGGTCCTTCTGGTTCGGGCGCGAGCCGAGAACGACGTCGAACACCTCGCGCGCGACCGGGACGAGGTCGGGGTGGGCGACCCAGGTCCCGTCGAAGCCGTCGGACGATTCGCGGACCTTGTCCTCGCGGACCTTCAGCAGGGCTCGCTCGTTGGCCTCCGCGTCGCGGCGCGACGGGATGAAGGCCGCCATGCCACCGATGGCGTGAGCCCCGCGCCGATGGCAGGTCTGGACCAGCAGCTCCGTGTAGGCGCGCATGAACGGCACCGTCATGGTGACGAGCGCGCGGTCGGGGAGCACCATCTCGGGACGCGTGCGGAACTTCTTGATGATGCTGAAGATGTAGTCCCATCGGCCGGCGTTGAGGCCGGCCGCATGCTCCCGCAGCTCGAAGAGGATCTCGTCCATCTCGAACGCCGCCAGGATCGTCTCGACGAGCACCGTTGCGCGGATCGAGCCACGCGGGATATCGAGTCCCTCCTGCGCCGCCACGAAGATCTCGTTCCAGAGTGCGGCCTCGAGGTGGCTCTCGAGCTTGGGGAGGTAAAGGTAGGGACCGGAGCCGCGATCGAGCAGCTCGCGGGCGTTGTGGAAGAACCAGATTCCGAAGTCGAAGATGCTGGCGCTGATCGGCTTGCCGTCGACGAGCACGTGAGCTTCGGCCAGGTGCCAGCCACGCGGCCGGATGCAGAGCGTCGCGATGCTGTCGTTGAGGCGATACGCCTTCTCATCGGTCTCGAAGGTCAGCGTCCGGCGCACTGCCTGGGACACCGCCCAGTGCCCGGTGACGACGTTCTCCCACGTGGGCGAGAGGGCATCCTCGAAGTCGGCCATGAAGACCGATGCACCACTGTTGAGCGCGTTGATGAGCATCTTCGGTTCGGCCGGCCCGGTGATCTCGACGCGTCGGTCGTCGAAGTCGCGGGGCGCAGGCGCGACCCGCCAATTCGGATCGCGGCTCTCGATCGGGTTGGGCAGGAAGTCGGGCATCTCGCCGGCGTCCAGGCGTGCCTGCCGACGGCGACGGTCGAGCAGCAGTCGTTCGCGCTCGGCATTGAACGACCGATGGAGCTGCGCGACGAAGCCGAGCGCTTCAGGTGTCAGCACCTCGTCGGCATGTGACGTGTCGCGGGTGAGCTCGACTCCGGCAGGCATCTCGATCATGTCTCCATTGTCGCTGGCCCACGACCGTCGTGCGCGCACCAGCCGGCCGCTCGAGACTCGTCGTTTCTCCTGTGCGCCTCACGTCGTTGGCGGAAGACGAGGTCCCGGCGAGCTAGTCCTCGAGGGCGAGCAGGCCGAGATCCTGGTGCCTGCGTCGCGCTATCCGCGCGATCTCGTCGAGGACTGCGCGTCGCGCATCGGTCCAGCGCGGCATGCTCAGGTGGCCGCTGACGTCGTCGTCGCCGTCAGGCGTCAGGGCCGG